>CAWUVO010000001.1:0-2819 GCA_963925965.1 uncultured Porticoccus sp.
GACAAAAAAGGTGCCGAGTTTTATCAAATCCAGCTCGGTGGAAATGCTGGTAGTGACACGTCTCTAGGTGTTGTCCTTGGGCCATCATTTGGCGAAAGCGAGGTCCCTGAGGTAATAGAAAAAATTCTTACTATTTACATCGAACAACGTAAGGGTGATGAGCTGTTTCTTGATACATATCGCCGCATAGGGGTCACCCCGTTTAAAGAAAGCGTCTATCCTAAAGACAAAAAAATATCAAATACGCATGAAGATCAAGGGCATAAACATGCCTAAAATTATTAAAGATGCACAGATAGTCGATGACTCTTGGCTTATTATAGAGAAAGACTTTAGCGGTCCACTACCCCTAGGGAAGCTCTTGCTGCCAATGCAATACTGGTTAGACAACAGAGAGAAGCTCAATCTTATGATTGCTGGGCTATGGATTGATAGCGATGAAGCAGTTGAGCTAGTTGGGCATGAAGCCAACCTCTTTCCGTTAATTGCAGTTAATTTTCCAGCCTTTACTGATGGCAGAGGATTTTCTATAGGTAGGCTCTTAAAGGAGCGATATAACTTTAATGGCCAACTACGGGCCATTGGAAACCCCATCCAAGACCAACTTTTTTACCTTAAGCGGTGCGGATTTACATCCTTCGACCTTAAAGAAGGGGCTGATTTGGAATCAGCCCTCTCGTCATTTAATGATTTTGACGAAAGCTACCAAGGCGCGATTGTGCCTCCCGAACCACTATTTCTTCTAAATTCCTCGAAAAACAATTAACGCATCAAAGAATTTTTATATGTAATTGCGTTACAAGGGGCACCGACATGAACGAGGCTGTATTTCAGTCGTTCTTTTTTATTTTTACCGGCTCAGCGATAGTTGCGACCATCGCCATCTATGGTCGGCAGCCACTTCTTGTGGGCTATATTGCGCTTGGAGCACTAATTGGTCCATTTGGTTTCGGATGGGTTCCAGATATAAATCTCCTATCCGAAATTTCAGAAATTGGTATTATTTTTCTCTTATTTCTTCTTGGGCTAGACCTTCAGCCTCAAGCTCTAGCGTCAGCCCTGAAAAAAGTTACTGTTGTAACATTCATCAGCTCATTCATATTTTCTCTGATAGGCTATTTTATTGCGTATCTGTTTCATTACAGCCCTACTGAATGTCTTGTTATTGGGGCAGCTATGATGTTTTCGAGCACTCTTATCTGCATCAAGCTACTGCCAACTACCGTTTTGCATCATCGGCATGTTGGCGAAATGATAATTGGATTGCTGCTAATGCAAGACTTTTTGGCGATCTTCGTTTTGCTTGTTCTGCTGAGTAGTGCAAGCGGGCAGATTGACGTAACCCAAATTGGGTTAACCTTGCTAACACTGCCATTACTAATTTTCCTCGCATGGGGTTTTGTAAAGCTAGTCTTATTGAAGCTTATTGCTAAATTTGACCAAATGGGTGAGTACATTTTTCTTTTGTCTATTGGATGGTGCATGGGGCTATCAGAAATTGCAGAGGTGTTAGGGCTATCAAGAGAGATTGGCGCATTTATAGCTGGAATAACCATTGCTTCTAGCCCCATTTCTCAACATATTGCCTTAAAATTAAAGCCACTTCGTGATTTTTTTCTGATCATGTTTTTCTTTTCCGTAGGCGCCGGCTTTAACCTTGGCTTGCTGCCAGAAGTTGCTTTAGCCGCAGCAGTGCTTGCTGTTGCAATGCTTACAGTTAAACCCGTCATCTTTAGATTTTTACTGGAAAAGCAAAGTGAGAAAAAAGATCTCGCCTGGGATATAGGTTTTCGTTTGGGGCAAATTAGCGAATTTTCTCTTCTCATTGCATATGTAGCTTATAAAGCTGCTGTAATTGGAGAGCTGGCATCGCATCTCATACAAGCAACAGCAATTTTTACATTCTTAATCTCTAGCTATATCGTTATATATAATTTTCCCAGCCCAATTGCTACAAACAGCAAGCTTAGAAGAGATTAATTTGGGTACCCGGCAACTTTACCAACTCTCCTCTACAGGAAAATGGTAATAGTTTCTTTGTTTCAAAACTGGCTTTTAAGTGGCGGCAAACTACAATCATCATTCATAATGTTGGGCATCGCAGGTTAACCTAAGCAATTAAATATTTATGAACATCAAAGTACTACTAGATCAACATTTTAAATCAGCAATGCTGAAGGCGGGGATACCTAGAAAATGCTCTCCTAGTATTTCTGTTAGCGCAAGATCTGAATTTGGAGACTTTCAGGCAAATGGAGCAATGGCTGCAGCTAAAATCATGGGCGTCAACCCTCGCGAGCTAGCATTGCAGATTCTAAACAACCTTGATCTAAGCGAAATCATCGAAAAAGTAGAAATTGCTAGACCTGGTTTTATAAATATCCATTTGTCTGCAGATTTTTTAAGCCAACAAATAACATCACTTGGTTCTGACGAATCCTTAGGTATTAGCAAACCAGCGCCTCAAAAAATAGTTATAGACTATTCTTCGCCTAATCTTGCCAAAGAAATGCATGCCGGACATCTCCGTAGCACAATCATTGGTGATGCTGTGGCTCGCACTTTAGATTATCTAGGCCATAGTGTTGTTAGACAAAACCATATGGGCGATTGGGGCACGCAGTTTGGCATGCTAATTGCGGAGTTAGAAGAGCAGCTAAGCGAAGGAGAGCAAGCTCAGCTAGCTTTAGGTGATCTTGAAGTTTTTTACCAGCATTCAAAAAAACATTTCGACGAAGATCCAATTTTTGCTGACAAAGCCAGAGCTTATGTCGTAAAGCTACAATCAGGCGATAAAGACTGTCGAAAGCTCTGGCAAA
>CAWUVO010000002.1:0-4617 GCA_963925965.1 uncultured Porticoccus sp.
TTTTCACGACAGAGCCAACCCTCGTCAGACCATGACTAGGCTACGCCGCTTGTATAGCAGGATACGCCTAGATGAAATGGAGCTGTCTATATTGCGAGGTGTCTTGACAGCTATTAAAAATGCAGCGCATAAGATAAAAAATCAATAATCTTTTTAATTACATGCCAAGTACCCTACTAAAATAATAGGTTATTTACTTGACTAAAAAGGTTTGTTATACCATAATTTGCATGATATTTTTACTTTAATATCAATAAATAAAAACGCGAGGTAATTAAATGCGGCTGACAACACGAGGTCGGTATGCGGTTGCAGCAATGTTAGATCTTGCAATGCATCGAGATAATGGGTCGATTAGCTTGGCAGATATTTCTAGTCGCCAAGGAATTTCACTTTCTTACCTCGAACAATTATTTGCTAAGCTGCGGCAGCAAAAGCTGGTTATAAGCGCACGAGGTCCTGGTGGTGGTTATAGGTTATCTCGCAATATCCAAGATATAAACGTTGCAGAGATCATTGATGCAGTCAATGAGTCCATTGATGCGACAAGTTGTAGCGGTAAAGGTAATTGTAATAAAGGCGATTTATGCTTAACCCACGATTTGTGGAACGACCTGAGCACACAGATACATCGTTTTCTGCATAATGTTAGTCTTGATAGCCTTGTTCATAAACATGATGTCCAGCTTGTTACCTTGCAACAAAATAGCTAGCTTAATCCCGGTATAATTTTTTATGGTTATTAGGAAATAAATAATGAAATTACCTATCTACTTAGATTACTCATCAACAACGCCAGTAGATCCTAGTGTGGCTAAGATGATGTCAGACTGCTTGACGGGAGATGGAAATTTTGGGAACCCTTCCTCTCGATCGCATTCGTTTGGCTGGAAGGCTGAAGCTGCAGTTGAGAATGCCAGGACGCAGGTAGCAAAATTACTCAATGCCGATCCAAGAGAAATTGTTTGGACCTCTGGTGCTACCGAGGGAAACAATCTTGGAATAAAAGGCTGCGCTCATTTTAATCAAAAGAAAGGTAAGCATGTTATTACCTCAAAAATTGAACATAAGGCTGTTCTTGATGCTTGCAGACAGCTGGAGCGTGAAGGGTTTGAGGTTACTTATTTAATTCCTGATGCAGAGGGAGTTATTCAGCCCCAAATGGTCAAGGATGCCATTAGAGAAGATACAACGCTGGTTTCCTTGATGCATGTGAATAATGAAATTGGAACAATAAACGACATTGCAGCTATCGGCGAAATTTGTCGTGAGCGAAAAATAGTCTTTCATGTAGATGCAGCTCAGAGTACCGGAAAAGTACCCATTGACGTAGAAGCAATGAAAGTTGACATAATGTCATTGTCAGCACATAAAACTTATGGCCCTAAAGGTATAGGGGCGCTATACGTTCGGCGTAAACCGAGGGTGAGGATTGAGGCACAGATACATGGCGGCGGCCATGAAAGAGGTATGCGTTCCGGTACGCTGGCTACTCATCAAATTGTAGGTATGGGGGAAGCTTTTCGTATTGCCGGAGAAAAAATGATTGAAGAGCAGCAGAAATTTTTAGTGCTAAGAAACCGTTTGTGGGATGGAATATCTGACATGGAGTCTGTCCGAGTGAATGGCTCTATGTCGCAGCGTGTTGCAGGGAATCTTAACGTTAGTTTTTCTTACGTTGAAGGTGAATCTCTGATAATGGCGCTTAAGGATCTGGCTGTTTCTTCGGGCTCAGCATGCACTTCAGCAAGCCTTGAGCCTTCTTATGTACTCCGTGCTTTGGGTTTAGACGACGAGCAAGCCCATAGCTCTATTCGCTTTTCTTTTGGGCGCTTTACTACCGAAGAAGAGGTAGATTACGCCATACAAAAAGTTCGTGAAGCAGTTACAAAACTGAGAGAACTATCCCCCTTATGGGATATGTATAAAGATGGTGTTGATCTAAGTCTTGTTGAATGGGCTGCACACTAAGAAATACTGGTTTTAAAATTAGGGAGTTTATTATGGCTTATAGCGATAAAGTGCTTGATCACTACGATAATCCTAGAAATGTCGGAAAACTGGATGATAAATCTATGAATGTTGGAACAGGAATGGTGGGTGCTCCAGCTTGTGGTGATGTGATGCGATTACAGATACAAGTAAATGATGATGGAATTATCGAGGATGCCAAATTTAAAACCTATGGGTGTGGTTCCGCTATAGCCTCCAGTTCTTTGTTAACAGAATGGGTTAAGGGAAAAACCTTAGATGAAGCCTCGATCATCAAAAATACTCAGATTGCCGAAGAACTTGCTTTGCCTCCAGTTAAAATTCACTGCTCAGTTTTAGCAGAAGACGCGATTAAGGCAGCCGTCAAAGACGTACGCCAAAAACGTAATTCTGCAAATAAACAATAAGTGGTTAGAGGAGATATAGAGTAATGGCAATCACAATGACACCGGCTGCTGAACAGCACGTAGTTAAACATTTGGCGCACAGGGGTCATGGTGTTGGTATACGTCTTGGGGTGAAAACAACAGGCTGCTCAGGCTTATCCTACGTTCTTGAGTTTGTAGACAAGTCAGACCAAAGTGATTTAGTTGTTGCCAGTGGTGAGGCAAAACTTTTTATTGATCCTAAAAGTTTTGCTTTTCTTGACGGAACTCAGCTAGATTTTGTGAAAGAGGGGCTCAACGAAGGGTTTCAGTTTAAAAATCCGAATGTTAAGGATGAGTGCGGTTGTGGTGAAAGCTTCCATGTGTAGTTAGCCATTGTAGGATTATCTAGGCTGAAAGCTATGAATTTTTCTTGTGACTATTTTGAACTATTTGGATGCCCTATAAACTATAAAATTGATTTAGTGCTATTAGATAAACGTTACCATGAGCTGCAATCTAAATTTCATCCTGATCGCTATATGAGGGAATCATTACACGAACAGCGCTTAGCTGTGCAGTACGTGTCATTTGTTAACCAAGCATATACTGAGCTTAAGTCTCCATTATTTCGTGCAAAATATTTATTATCCCTGCAAAGCATAAATTTTTCTGATGAAACTCATATTGTTCATGATCCCCTGTTCTTGATGGAGCAGATAGAGTTAAGAGAAAAATTGGCAGACATACGTGAGACAGATCAGGCATCTGTTGCATTGGAAAAGCTCAAGGAAAATGCTTCCTTGAGATATATAGAAATACAAGAAATGTTTGAGTGGCAATATAACAAAAACGATTTTCAAGTCGCTTTTGACTCTCTAGCAAAGATGCAGTTTGTAAGTAAGTTCTTGGATGAGATAGAGCGGCTCGAAGAAGAACTTGACGATTTTTAACTAAATAACTTAAGCGGTAATATTTTGGTTCTCTTGCAGATTTCGGAGCCTGGGCAATCCCCAGGCCTCCATCAACGTCGACGAGCTGCTGGTATAGATCTCGGCACAACCAATTCTCTGGTAGCTTCGGTGAGGAGTGGGACTCCAGAGGTTTTGCTGGATGCTGATAATCAATATTTGCTTCCTTCTGTTGTGCGTTATAACGCCCTAAAGGAATCGACAGTGGGACATGCAGCGTACTTACAGTTATCCACTGATCCATTAAACACATTAAGCTCCGTTAAGCGTTTTATGGGGCGTGGCATTCAGGATATCAAAAAACTTGGAAGCCAGATGCCTTATGAGCTTACAATTCAAGTAGACGGCGGCATGCCAAATTTTAAGACTGTTGCTGGCGATATTAGTCCAGTAGAGGCTTCAGCCGAAATATTGAAGGTACTTGTGTCTCGATCAGAGGAAGCCTTAGGTGGCATTTTGGATGGAGTGGTTTTGACAGTTCCAGCTTACTTTGATGAAGCCCAAAGACAGGCCACAAAAGATGCAGCTACCTTAACTGGCGTAAAAGTATTAAGACTGCTCAATGAGCCCACTGCTGCTGCTGTTGCTTATGGCTTAGATCAGGGAGCAGAAGGCATTATCGCAATTTACGATTTTGGTGGAGGCACTTTTGACGTCTCCATCTTGCGGTTGTCGTCAGGAGTTTTCCAGGTTTTGGCTACTGGCGGTGATTCATCGCTAGGTGGCGACGATATAGATCGAGTGGTTGCTCAATGGTTTTCTGAGAAAGCTGGCCTCAGTGACGATCTTAGTCCGTCCTTGCAGAGAGAGCTATTAATGGCTGCTCGTATAGCTAAAGAAGAATTATCAGAGAGCATATCCACTGAAATCAATGTAGCGGGATGGGCAGGTGTATTAAGTAGGGAGAAATTTAATTTATTGATAAGTCCGCTAGTCGATAAAACTTTAGGGTGCTGCAAGAGAGTTTTGCGTGACGCTAAACTTAAAACATCAGATATCACTAATGTTGTGATGGTTGGCGGCTCAACAAGAACCCATTTGGTTCGTCAAAAAGTTGCTGATGCCTTCCATCGAGAGCCATTAGTAAACATTGATCCTGATAAAGTAGTAGCCTTAGGGGCTGCAATACAGGCTGATCTACTTGTAGGAAATAAGCCTGATGAAGATATGCTGCTTCTTGATGTGATACCCCTGTCTCTTGGTCTCGAAACTATGGGAGGATTGATGGAAAAAATTATTCATCGAAACACCACAATCCCTATTATAAAATCTCAAGAGTTTACAACATT
>CAWUVO010000003.1:0-3791 GCA_963925965.1 uncultured Porticoccus sp.
GCAGGGACTCTAGATAAAGATGTATCTTCCGGATATCCTCTATTCCTGCACTTGTAAGCCAGTAGCTATCCTCAACAACATCGACTTCTGTTGGTGTTTCGTCTTCATACATCCCAGCAAAAGGATCATATGCCTCGGCAACGTTAGACTTAGTATCTTCACCACTATTTTCATAGGCCCCAGCAAATGGATCACCATATGGATCATCAACAGGAGCAGTTTTACTTTCTCCGCTTGAGGCCATTATTTCATCAAAACTCAAAGAGCTGTTATTTATTGGCGGTGGCGCATCTAAAATAATCTCTAGAGGGGTGGTACCACCTAGTTTGGCGTCAATTATAGATAACCCTTGGTGTATCTCTGTATGGGCGCGAAAGTAGTCTATGAAGCGATTTTCCACTTGCAATTGAGATATACCCCAGGTACTGACTAAGCCCGCAATTAATGCAAGCCCTAGCACTAAACCGCCATGGTTTTCTGTAAAGCGTGAAAAATAGAGTGTAAAAGTCGCAGAATTATCACCCGAATCCGTATTTTTCCCCTTGCCTAGTATTATCATCCCAGCTGGGATGATAATGAATGCAAGAATGAGGGCTAAGACAATCCCCATTGTCATCATCCAACCGAAATCAATAACTGGTCGAATATCACTAACTACTAGTGAAATAAAGGCGACCGCCGTAGTCAATACAGTATAGATACATGGAAGAACCATATGCGTAACTGTATCGCGCACTAGATCAATTTGATCGCGATCTGGCCCATCTCTTAGTAATTCCCTGTAGCGAACAATTAAATGGATAGTTAGTGCTAAGGTTATGATTAATAGTAGTGATACAAAGTTTGAGGAAATGACAGTAAGACGCCAGTCAATCCAGCTTAAGTAGCCCAGTAGTATCTCTACAGATAGGATGCAAGTTATGAGTGGAAGCGCAACCCAGCGAATTTGTCGAAAAATGATAGCTAGAGTTGCGATGATAAATAATAGAATACCGACACCAAAAACATTTAGATCGCTTTTGATAAAGTCAACCATATCAGCTGTTATCATGCTGGGGCCACCTAAAAATACTTGGGCTTTCCCTTTAAATCTAGACATTTTCTCACGTATTTCAGCAACTCTTTTGTGTTCTTCTGCGGCACGAAGGGTTCGATAATCGAGGAACTCTTGGCTGACATTTTCTAGTTCGATTAGCTCTTCAGAATTCAATCCTTCGGTATCACGTTTAATTCTCAGGGTGTCTCGAGCACCAACCAGCGATAGATATTTTTCATCTAGCTTCATTGTGGCAAGTATTGCTGTAGTTTGACCATCTTTGCTTAGAATAAGATCTTTATAAATGGGGCTTTCTAAGAACTCTTTACGAACCATGGCCTTATTAATATCTGGCAGCAACAGTGTGCGTGGCGCGTCTTTAAGTTGTGATACTGTAATTTGAGGGCTGTATAGTAACGGTACGTTCATCATCGACATGACGCTAGCGACACCATTAATTTTCTCTAGCTCTTTATGCATCTCGTGAAGGGTGCTGAGTGAGTCGTTATCAAATAAATCACCTTCATAGGGGGTGTATGTCACTACTAGAAAATCGCTACTGCCATAACGCTGTAGCGCTTCTCGATAATAAGCAAGAGAAGTATCATTTTCTAGAGTCAGAGAATCCGCAGAAGCATCTAGTTTGAAGTTTGGTAGGCCAAAAGCCATCCCTATAGCGATCAATACGACAAATATTATCGAGGCCACAGGGCGGCGTAAAATTAAACTTTCATAGACTGCCAACAACCGTTTAGACATCTGGCTATCCCTCAGGTATTTATAATTAGATTTTGCATTATGACAGAATATTTAATAACAGCACCATATTGATAGTTATGGTATGCTTTAAACTGAATAAAATTCATAACCATTAGGCAGTATTCAGTTTTTAGGGTGATATGTAAACCGTTTGACAGGCCTAAACCTTGAAGTGATTCTTGAGTTTTTTCTTCACGGGTATATTTGCTAGCTTTGTGTACTGAGGTATTCCATTTTTGTAGGGCGGGTAATCTTCCCCTTGAATAAGCGGGGAAAGATAATCTTTTCCTTCTTGCGTGACGCCATACCCATCTTTGGTAATATAATTTTTTGGCATCTTTTTTTCTTGGTTGGCTATATCTTCTAGAGGTGCTTCACCTAAACTCCATGAATAATCAGCACTTTTATTGCGTTCAATGGTCACCATAATCGAATTTTTTCCTGCTAGAGCGTACTCCACTGCAGCCCTACCTACCGCATAAGCCTGCTCTACGTCAGTAGCAGAGGCAATATGACGAGCAGATCTTTGAAGGTAATCAGCTAAAGCCCAGTGATATTTATAACCCAGAGAGCTTTTAATCATACTAGCAAGCGCAGGAGCTACACCGCCAAGCTGATGATGTCCAAATGCATCTTTGTTTGAAGATCCTGAAATTAATAAGCCATCTGGGTATTTCGCCCCTTCTGACGCAACGACCACACAGTAGCCATGTTGTGATACAGTTTTTTTTACTCGGTCGAGAAAATCTTTTCGGGAAAAAGGAATCTCTGGAAATAAAATTATATGTGGCGGATCGCCAGCTTCCTCTGCTGCAAGTGCGCTCGCAGCAGCAATCCAGCCTGCATGCCGTCCCATGACTTCAAGAATAAAAACTTTAGTAGAAGACTCGCACATAGAGGCCACGTCTAAACTAGCCTCTTTGGTAGATATTGCAACATATTTAGCAACAGACCCAAAACCTGGACTGCAGTCTGTAAAAGGCAAGTCATTGTCCACCGTTTTTGGTATGTGTATGGCCTGAATTGGGTAATTCATTTGCTGTGTGATTTGAGAAATTTTAAGGCAAGTATCAGCAGAATCCCCTCCACCATTGTAAAAAAAATAGCTAATATTATGCGCTTTAAAGACTTCGATGAGTCTCTCATATTCGGCTTTGTTCTCTTTATAATCCTTAAGTTTATAGCGACAAGAGCCAAATGCTCCAGAAGGCGTGTAGCGAAGACCTGCGATTGCATTTGGTGTTTCTTTGCTGGTATCAATTAAATCTTCGCGTAGGGCGCCAATAATTCCGTTACGACCCGCATATACATGACCAATTTTGTCTGAGTGCTCTCGAGCCGCTTCAATCAATCCGCAGGCACTAGCGTTAATAACAGCAGTTACCCCTCCAGATTGTGCATAAAAAGCATTTTTCTTTTGTTTATTGTCACTGAACATAGCTTTGCTCATCAAAGGGACCGCTTATTTGGAAGCGGGCAATCATACTGCAAAGTTGAAGTTTATTACATTTTTATGTGGGCTTAGTTTTCAATTGTAGGGATTGTTCACTACTATAGCGATAATTTTTTGACTATGGAGGCTTGCATGATGTGCAAATTCAGTTATGTTGAGCCATGAGATCTTCAGGTTATTTTTAGTGGCCTAGAGATTTCCCTAATTTCCTACATTACTTAACAGGCAGTCGTTAACGAATGCATATTCATATTTTGGGGATCTGCGGCACTTTTATGGGTTCTTTGGCTCAATTAGCCCAAGCATCAGGACATCAAGTCTCCGGTAGTGATACGAATATCTACCCCCCCATGAGCACGCAGTTAGAAAAGGCAGGCATAGAATTAACTGAGGGGTATGATGTCTCGCAGTTTATTTCTTCTCCTGATCTTGTGGTTATAGGGAATGCCTTGTCTCGGGGTAATCCTGCTGTGGAATACGTTTTAAACAATAAACTTGATTATACTTCCGGTCCCCAGTGGTTATGCGAGCACCTTCTTAAAG
>CAWUVO010000004.1:0-11721 GCA_963925965.1 uncultured Porticoccus sp.
TAATAAAGATCTTCGGCGAGAGCACGCTCTTCCTCGGCGGAGAGAATGGCAATTGCATTAGCGCCCTGTATGTAAGCGGCAATATTTGCTCCAGGGGTCATCCAATCCAAAGGTTGTAAATTTTGACTCATATAAACCTCAAAAACTCGAATGCAGCTATTCTAACAGCTTAAAATTAGATTACCATACCAATATAAAATATCATAACTCGCTGTTTTGAATCAATAAAAATTATTTTGGTTCAATAGAGGACAGCTGTCTTGCAACCGCCAGCCAAGCCCCTAAAAACCCCAAACCAGCACCAATAAGTAAAAGCCCCATCAAACCAGAAAATCCTAAGCCTTCTAATTGGAATAAGCTCTGATAAAGATTAGCTAGATGTGCTACAGGCGCAGACATCCAATGTACAGATACAGTAACTAAGATCCACGCCAGAGCGCCACCCATAAAGCCATACCAAACACCAGTATATAAAAATGGTCGTCGAACATAGCTATCGGTTCCACCTACAAGCTTCACAACAATCACTTCATCGCGACGATTTTCAAGAGCAAGCCTAACAGTATTTCCAATGATCAATAAAACACCGAAAGCTAAAACCACTCCAAGCATCAAGGCCAATTTCTCGCAAACCTCCAGCATTGCTTGCAATCTTTGCAGCCATTGCATATCGACCTGAACACTATCAACAAGCGTCTCTTTCTGTAATTTTTTTACTAGGGCTCTGACAGCCTCAGAATCATGCTTGATGTCTTTCTTTGGTTGAATAAGAAGGACTGCCGGCAATGGATTTTCATCCAGCATTTCTAAAACGCTTCCAAAATTTGACTCTAAACGAAATTCGTCAAGTCCTTGCTGACTAGAAATATATTCCACAGCAGCTATGTCGATATCTGACAATAAACTTTTCTTTAGTTTCTCGGCTTTCAGCTGAGAAGCTGTCATCTTTAAAAATACAGTGATTTGGGTTGTGGCATCCGTATGGCTGCCTAGTTTTTCAAGGTTGCTAACACCGACATATAAAGTTGAAGGTAGACCCAAAGCTATTGCTACAACAAGGGATGTCACTAGCGTCTGGAGTGGTTCGGCGCACAACCGACGAATTGTACTGGCGAACGACTGATAGTGGCTCCGGAAATAACTTTTAAATTGATCTGAAAATTTCTGTTCTCGTTCTCTAGAAATCAATAAATCTGGACGGTTTTTAGCTTCAGGCTTACGACGGTAATTACGCTTCATTGAGGCCTTCCATCCTTTAATAACTTTCCTTGATCCAGCCTCAATAAACGTAATCCCATAGAGGAAACTAAATCTATATCATGTGTAGCAATCAATACTGTGACGCCAACTTCACAAAAATTATGGAATAAGCGCATAATTTCCCCAGATAATCCTGGGTCAAGATTGCCAGTAGGCTCATCAGCCAGCAAGATTCGCGGTTTATGCACAACAGCTCGAGCAATACATAAACGTTGTTGCTCCCCCCCAGATAAAACCATTGGATTCATTTTTTCTTTATCTAATAATCCAACTTTATCTAGAGCAGCTCTAACCCTTCGCCCAACTTCACGAGGCTGTAATCCCGAGACTAGAAGAGGCAGCGCAACATTATTAAACACACTGCGATCAAAGAGCAGTTGATGGTTTTGAAAAACAACGCCTATATTTCGCCGATAATATGGCATTTGGCTGTGATATATACGATTTAAATTTTGGCCATCGACAAACAATTGCCCGCTAGTCGGCCTCTCCATCAGCATAATAAGCTTCAAAAGAGTGCTTTTTCCTGCTCCAGAGTGGCCCGTCAAAAAAACCATCTCACCAAGATCTAGATCAAAACTCAAATTGCTTAAAGCTTCATATCCAGATGGATAAATTTTGCTTACTTTATTGAATTGAATCATATCTATCAGGCATTCTTGTTGTCATTACCAAGCAACGCTTCCACATAATTGCGTGCATCAAAAGGCTGTAAATCTTCAAGATTTTCTCCCAGCCCCACAAAACGTACAGGAACACCAAAGCGCTTATATAAAGAAAAAATCATCCCACCTTTAGCGGTGCCGTCAAGTTTAGTTAACACCAAACCAGTCACAGCAATCGCATCACTAAATTCTTGCATTTGATTCATAGCATTCTGCCCAGTACCAGCATCAATAACTAGTAGCACTTCATGGGGAGCAGAGCCGTCAAGCTTGGTGATAACGCGTCTAATTTTTTTCAGCTCTTCCATTAGATAGTTTTTTGTATGAAGCCGTCCTGCTGTATCAGCAATCAATATATCGACACCATTAGATTTAGCTGATTCTATGGCATCAAAAATGACAGAGGCGCTGTCTGCACCCTCTCCCTGGGCAACCACAGGTATGTCATTTCTGCTCCCCCAATCTTGCAACTGCTCAACAGCAGCTGCCCTAAAGGTATCTCCAGCAGCAAGCATCACTGTCTTGTCTTGTTTGCCATAGTATTTAGCAATTTTTCCAATAGTGGTTGTTTTGCCAACGCCATTAACGCCAACCACAAGTATGACAAATGGAAATTTCTGAGAACATACCTCTAACGACTTTTGACAACCAACGATTTTATTAATTAAAATATCCTGTAATGCCATCAACAATCCATGCCCGTTGATCAGCTTTTTACGTTTTAGCTGACTGGCTAATTCTTTCATTATTTCGACTGTTGTTTCTAAGCCTACATCCGCCAATAACAATCGCGTCTCCAAATCTTCTAAGAGCTCGCTATCAATTTCTCGCCCAACAAGGAAGAGGTCACTAAAACTACGTCCTGTTTTTGATAGCGCACGACGAAATCGTTCCTGTATTCCAACACCTATATTAATCTTTTCAGGATCATCGGAGACTTGGGCTAAAAATTGATTGTTATCTGACTCATGAATATTTATTTTATTTTCATTAGCTTGTGGCTCGCTTTCTATGCTAGATTCTACATTTTTATGACGGCGCAAGCGCTGGAGAAATGTCTGCTTTTTGGCAGGCTTTAATACGCTATCTTTTTCTTTTGCAGAAATACTTGTTGTATCTGGTGCAGACATTATTCTAACTCTGTGAAAACTGATTAATGCATGCTATCACTTTAGAACGAGAAAAACGCTTTGAAACATTCAGGTAATCAGAAATTTTTGTCAAAAAAATCTAACAATAAGGTTCGAATTATTGGAGGAAAGCTGCGTGGCCAAAATCTAATTTTTGCTGATACTGAAGGGCTAAGGCCAACCGGAAACCGCATAAAAGAAACTCTTTTTAACTGGCTCACTCCTTCTATTATTACAGGCTCGAACTGCCTGGATCTATTTGCTGGGTCGGGCTCCCTAGGAGTTGAAGCTGTGTCTCGAGGGGCTTTCAGTGTAACAATGGTTGAAAAAAATCATTCTGCATTCACGGTCTTAAAAAGCAATTGCTCCTGTCTAGATATGGAAAATGTAACCATCATTAAAGCCGATGCGCTAAAATGGTTGGCCGAAAAAAACAATTTCAGGCCTTTTGATGTGGTGTTTCTGGATCCTCCTTTTGACTCTAATCTATTAACAGTCTGCTGTAGCTTGCTAGAAGCAAATGATCTTCTAGCAAAAAAATCATATATCTATATCGAAACAGATCAGAGCCGTTTAGCGCCGATCATTCCGACTGAATGGAAGCTGCTTAAAGAAAAAATATCAGGGCAAGTGGCCTATAAGTTATACTGCCGAGATTAAGACTATAGGCTAAAGCATATGCTTATATAAATAAGTCCAACTCTCGAGCAAAAAATGTGAAAATAATCGTCTATCCAGGAACGTTTGATCCAATCACCAATGGCCATGTTGATCTCGTAGAGCGTGCTAGCAGGCTTTTTGATCATGTCATCGTTGCTATCGCTAGTAGCCAAAGAAAAGCACCATTATTTGATATGGACGAACGCATTGACCTGGCTCGCAAGACCCTATCGCATTTTAATAATGTAGAAGTTATTGGGTTCGACTATCTCCTGGTTAATTTTGTAAAAGATCAAAATGCAGATGCAATTCTTCGGGGTCTCCGTGCGGTGTCAGACTTTGAGTATGAGTTCCAACTAGCCAATATGAATCGCGCACTGTCTCCTGAAATAGAAAGTATTTTCCTTACGCCTTCAGAAAAATTATCCTACATCTCATCTTCTTTGGTCAAAGAAATTGGTTTACTTGGCGGAGACATTAATGCTTTTGTTCCGCCATGTGTGCGGGATGCTTTAGCAGAAAAATTTAATGCTGACTAACAGCCATCTTTAAAGATAAATTACTTTTGACAGCAGGAACAATACACTGAGGAACGCTGACCTAACCTTATTTCTTTTAATATCGATTTACAGAGAATACATGCCTTTCCTCCTCGACCATAAACAAAAAGTTCTTGCTTAAAATAGCCTGACTTACCCTCATTGCCTGAAAAATCTTTTAAGGTTGTTCCTCCCTGATCGATCGCCTTTGACAATACCTCTCTGACGTTTTCAACTAAAATTTTATACCTATGAAGCGTAATTCGACCAGCTGATTTTTTTGGCCTGATACCGCTAAGAAATAATGTCTCATTAGCATAAATATTACCCACCCCCACAACAGTCTTGTTATCCATTAAGAACTGCTTTATCGAAGTAGTTTTACCCCGAGACAAGCAATGCAAGCGTTCAGCATCAAATTTTGGTTTAAGTGGCTCGGGGCCCAAATGCTTAAGCAGCCTATGTTGTTCCGGGTCTCCTTCTACCCACAAGATAGAACCAAATCTTCTAGGGTCTGTATAACGAAGTATAGTTCCATCATTAAAAACAATATCTACATGATCATGTCTTTCGGGAGGACTTTTCTTTAGCAAAATTTTGAGATTGCCAGACATGCCTAAATGCACCATCAAATGTCCGTTCAAAAACTCAAACAACATATATTTTCCACGCTGTCGTGCAGATTTTAGTAATTGTCCATTCAGCAATTCAAACAAGTTGTTTGGAACTGGCCAACGAAGATTAGAGTTTCGAACGATAACATCAACTACTCGTTTTCCTTCGATATGAGGCAGCACTCCTCTTAAAGTAACAACAACCTCTGGCAATTCAGGCATATCGACTCCTTGCGAAGGTAAACTAAAATTTAATTCATTATGCTATTATAAGTTTCATTATCAAAAGTAATAAAAAAACCCCGAGAGATCGGGGTTTTTTATCTTGCAGCTTACAACAAAGTTTACTTGATTTTTGCTTCTTTGTAAGGAACATGCTTTCGAACCACTGGATCGTATTTACTAAATTCTAGCTTATCAGGCTTAGTACGTTTGTTTTTATCCGTGGTGTAATAGTGTCCAGTGCCAGCACTGGACACTAATTTAATTTTATCGCGACCCGATTTAGCCATTATTCTTCCCCTTAAACCTTCTCGCCACGCTGGCGAATATCTGCAAGTACCTGCTGAATTCCCAACTTATCAATAATACGTATTCCCTTTGCAGAAAGACGCAACTTCACAAAACGTTTTTCTTCTTCAATCCAAAAACGATGAGAGTGCAGGTTCGGCTCAAATCGACGACGAGTCCTATTTTTTGCGTGTGAAACATTATTTCCCGACATCGGCCGCTTGCCGGTGACCTGACATACCTTAGACATTGTATCGCCCCTAATGATTATGCCGCATAATTCAGCGACCACTCAATCAAATTTGTTGGTAAATTTTTATTAAAAAATCTTCTGAAGGTGAGAACGCTTTCCAATTGGGTTGTACGCCCACATAAAGAGCCGCATTTTATACCAGAAGCCGTCACCCGAAGCAACAAAAATTCCATAGATTAGCCTGAATTGAAGATTTCATGTCTATTTTGTGATGGTATAGCAAGTACTGACTACGCAAATTACTTTCTCGGTGGTATCTTATACACCCAAGATAAAAATTTCAGGTAAATTATTGATGTATTCCTTAGCCAATAAGCGTGTTTTGCTAGGTGTCTCTGGCGGCATAGCTGCATATAAAAGTGCCGAGGTTGTTCGACGTCTGCAAGATTTAGGTGCCACGGTTAGAGTCGTCATGACTGCAGCAGCCACAGATTTTATTACCCCACTTACCTTGCAAGCACTATCTGGAAATCCTGTCCATACAAAACTACTAGATACTAAAGCAGAAGCTGCTATGGGTCATATTGAACTAGCGAAATGGGCTGACGTAATATTAATTGCCCCTATATCAGCTAACTTCATGGCTAAGCTTGCTAGTGGGGAAGCCAGCGATCTTCTTTCTACATTATGCTTGGCTAGCCGTTCCTTGCTGGCTGTTGCTCCAGCCATGAATCAAGGTATGTGGAAAAACCCAAGCACTCAAAACAATCTTGGATATTTGCGAAGTTGCGGAATTCATATTTTTGGCCCAGCAGAAGGCTCTCAAGCATGTGGGGACACAGGCCCAGGACGAATGATAGAGCCGAAAGACATCGCAGAGCTTACCGCTGACTTGTTTGAAACAGGCTCCCTAGCAGGTATTAAGGTGGTCATTACCGCAGGCCCTACGCGTGAAGCCATAGACCCCGTTCGCTATATTAGTAACAATAGCTCTGGGAAAATGGGCTATGCTTTAGCTGAAGCAGCTGCTGAAGCGGGTGCAGAAACTATATTAATAAGTGGTCCCGTAAATTTAAAGGCGCCTAGTCGAGCAAAGACTGTCTACGTCACAAGTGCTAGAGAAATGCATATTGCTGCACTCGAGGAGGCCAATAATTGCCAGCTATTTATTGCCTGTGCTGCGGTAGCAGATTATCGTCCAGTAAATCAATCAGAACAAAAAATTAAAAAATCTAAAGATGAAATAACTATTAATCTGGTCAAAAATCCAGATATTGTAGCTGATATTGCTGCCCTTGTTCATCGTCCCTTTACTGTAGGATTTGCCGCTGAAACCCCACAGACAAAAAACTGTCTAGAAATTTATGCGCGTGAAAAATTAGAAAGAAAAAATCTTGACCTTGTTATTGCAAACGACGTTTCAGGTCGAACTATAGGCTTTGATAGTGATGACAATGCTGTTCTAGTAGTCGAGACAAGCAGTTCAGAAATGATACCAAAAACAAGCAAAACTATTTTGTCACGGCAGTTAATTGCAAAAATTGCACAGATGCTAAAAATTACCAACAAAACGTTATAATGGCTCCACGTTATAAATGATAATTTTAAATCTTCAGCCCTTGATCAGGATCCAGAGATGTCACTAACCATCGAAGAAGCAAAAAACATAGCAAAGGTTCTGTCGGAATCATTGCCCTATATTCAGCAATTTACCGGTAAAACTATTGTTATTAAGTTCGGCGGGAATGCGATGGTAGACGAGAAACTTAAAGCTGGTTTCGCGCGAGATGTAGTGATGATGAAGCTAGTTGGAATGAATCCGGTCATAGTTCATGGTGGAGGACCTCAAATCGGAAACTTATTATCAGAACTAGGAATTGATTCACATTTTGTAAACGGCATGAGAGTTACAGATAGCAAAACAATGGCTGTGGTTGAGATGGTTTTGGGTGGAGCTGTTAACAAAGAAATAGTTCAGCTTATCAATCAAGCTGGCGGAAAAGCCGTGGGGATTACCGGTAAAGATGGTCAGTTGATCAGGGCTCGCAAGCTAAAAGTGTCTAAAAACTCTTCGGAGCACAAGACGCCTGAGCTGCAAGAACCAGAAATTATTGATATAGGGCAAGTAGGAGAGGTGGTATCAATTAACACTGATGTCATCGACATGCTAACTGCCAGTAATTTTATCCCTGTTATTGCACCTATTGGTGTAGATAGCGAAGGAAATTCGTATAACATTAATGCTGACTTAGTTGCTGGCAAAATTGCCGAGGTTCTTCAAGCAGAAAAATTAATGCTTCTAACTAACGTCGCCGGCCTGCAAGATAAAGATGGTGTGGTGCTAACCGGCCTATCAATAAAACAGGTGGATGCATTGATTGCTGACGGCACTATTTACGGAGGCATGCTTCCCAAGATCCAGTGCGCACTGAGTGCAGTGAAAGGTGGCACAAAAAGCGCGCATATCATTGATGGTCGAGTGAATCATGCATCTTTATTGGAAGTTTTCACCGATCAGGGTGTTGGTACAAAAATTACAGACCAAAGAAGCAGAGACTGAAGCCCCTATGGCCGCTGAAAAAAATTCAAGAAAACAACAAATTTTGCAATCCTTGGCTCTAATGCTAGAGGAAACACCAGGCGGAAAAATAACTACTGCCAAATTAGCATCAAAGGTCGGTGTCTCCGAAGCGGCCCTTTATCGTCACTTTGCTAGTAAAACTAAAATGTATGAGAGCTTAATTGACTTCATTGAGGACACTTTGTTTAGTCGAATACGCATCATTCTAACAGAAGAGTCCAATGCCGCTGATTGCTGTTACAGAATTCTTACACTAATGCTGACTTTTTCTGAACGCAATCCAGGAATCACAAAACTGTTAACTGGCGATGCCTTAACTGGCGAAACAGATAAGCTCCATGCGCGCATAAAACAACTCTTTGATCGGCTGGAGGTTCAATTAAAACAAATTTTGCGCGAAGCGGAGATTGCTGAAAATATTCGCACAACCTGCACTATAACAACATCAGTCAATATGATTTTAGCTCTAGCAGAAGGGCGCATGAGTCAGTTTGTACGCAGTGGCTTCAGTCGTCTGCCTACCGAAAATTGGCAAGAACAATGGTCCATGGCTATGGTTGGTTTTTTCCGAGATCCGATATAGCTACAAACTTAATACAAAGAAGAATTTAGAGTTCTGATGTACCATACCAAGATATTTTATTAAAGTTTGAGGATTCGCAGCCAAAATAAAGCGAGGCTATCAGAGGCAGAGGCCCTGTGCTAAAGATTAACTCTTAAGCTCCGCATTAAACCAGTTTTTATGGAGAAACTTAAACACCAATGCCAGATATTATTCCAGAGAATTCTGTAGGGATTGTAGCCCCAGAAATAATAAATTTTGATGAACCTTTAGAGCTAGCATGCGGGCGTACGTTGGCTAATTATCAACTTGTCATAGAAACCTATGGAAAACTTAATAGCGACAAGAGCAACGCTATTTTGATATGCCATGCCCTTAGTGGGCACCACCATGCTGCTGGCTATCATTCTGGAGATGACCAAAAACCAGGCTGGTGGAATAATCATATTGGTCCAGGGAAACCAATTGATACAAATCAATTCTTTGTGGTATGTCCAAATAATCTAGGAGGATGCCATGGCAGTACAGGTCCAAGCTCGATCAATCCAGAAACAAATGAAGCCTGGGGCGTTAATTTCCCCCCACTAAGGGCTCGGGATTGGGTCAATAGTCAAGCAAGGCTTGCAGATAAACTGGGCATTAATCAATGGGCTGCCGTTATCGGCGGAAGCTTGGGAGGCATGCAGGCTATGCGCTGGGCTCTTGAGTTTCCAGATCGCGTCAGGCATGCAGTAGTCATTGCCGCAGCAATGAAACTCAGCGCACAAAATATTGCCTTCAATGAAATGGCTAGAAATGCTATCAAGTCAGATCCTGATTTTAAAAATGGAAATTTTATCAAAGAAAAGACCCAGCCACGTAATGGGCTAGCATTAGCAAGAATGATTGGTCACATCACCTATCTTTCTGATGAAGAAATGGGAAATAAGTTTGGCCGCACACTCAGCGCTGGCTCCTTTCAACAGGGACAATATACGCCTGTTGAATTTCAAATAGAAAGCTACTTACGCCATAAAGGTGATACATTTTCTGAGAGTTTTGACGCCAACACTTATATTTTGATGACAAAAGTCTTAGATTATTTTGATTTGGCTCGCGAGTATGACAATGACCCTGTCAAAGCATTTAGTCACGCTAAATGTGATTTTTTAATAGTGTCTTTTTTGTCTGATTGGCGATTTTCCTCAGAGCGCTCAGAGGAAATTGTTAGTGCGCTAATAGACGCAAAAAAGAACGTTTCATATGCTGCCATTAGCTCTAATTTAGGGCATGATGCATTTTTGCTGGGAAATGAGCGTTATGAAAAAATTCTTGCAGCCTATATGGGTCGGTTGCTCAAGGATCCAGAAAAAATTAAACACAGCGTCAGCATATCAGAGGCAGCGCTATGACCCTACGCGCCGATCTTGAAATTATTCAAACTTGGATTGCGCCGAACAGCAGAATTTTAGATCTAGCCTGCGGTGACGGAACGTTGCTCCAAAATCTAAAATCATCCAGTCAAATTGAAGGCTATGGGCTAGAGATTGATCCAGAAAAAATTACTGAAGCAATATCAAACAATGTAAATGTAATCGAAGCTGATCTCGATTCAGGGTTATCACAATTTTCAGATAACAGTTTTGACACTGTTGTAATGACCGAAGCCCTTCAGGCTATGCGGAATCCAGATCTTGTCCTAGATGAAATGCTGAGAATCGGAGAAAATTGTATTGTAACTTTTCCAAATTTTGGAAATTGGCAAGCAAGGATTTCTCTGGCGATTCAGGGACAAATGCCTGTAACCAAAAAACTAAGCTACCAGTGGTACAACACTCCAAATATTCACTTCTGCACTGTCTCAGATTTTGAGGCGCTCTGCGCTGACAAAGGCATCCATATAGATAACAAGAAGTTTACTGCTGACCGTTTTCCTGATGCCTGGTTAAAAACTCTGTGGCCTAATTTATTTTCTGACACTGCTATTTATCTGCTAAGCAAATAAGCAAATAAGCAAATAAGCAAATATATCGGACCTAACAATGATTAATTTTAAACATTTATTGATTTTTGCTCTAATAGTATTATCGACATTTAGTGCCTCTGCAGAAGAAAAGCCCTATAAAGACATTGGGGAATATAGGATTTTCTATAGCTCCTTCAACAGTGGCTTTATTCTTCCGGAGATCGCCAGTATTTACAGTATTGCGCGGGGCAAGGACAAAGGATTGGTAACCATTGCCATCACAAAATCTGACAAAATAGGAGGCAAAAAAGCCTTTGTTTCTGGAACTGCTGCCAATATGCTTCAGCAGCAGCAGAAATTAAATTTTATTGAAATCAAGGAAGGTGAAGCCACCTACTATCTAGCTCCATTTGAGTATTACAATGAGGATTTTCTGACATTTAAAATTGAAATTATGACGGAACCGAACAAACCAAGCATCTCAGTGTCATTCCAAAATAAATTTTACTATGAAAAATAGTGCTTGCTCCTTCCATTCTTACAACCAAAGAGCCTTGTAGCATGAAAGTAATACTCGCAACTAGCAACGAAGGTAAACTAAAGGAATTTAAACAATTACTTTTAAATTTGGATTTTGACGTAGAGCCACAATCAAAATTCAATGTTCCTGATGCTGTCGAAAATGGTCTAAGTTTTATTGAAAATGCGTTAATCAAGGCTCGCCATGCATCGAAACTTACCGGCTTGCCTGCAATAGCAGATGATTCTGGTCTTGAAGTAGACTGTTTAAATGGGGCCCCTGGAATTTATTCCTCTCGTTTTTCTGGAAAAAATTCTACAGATGAGAAAAATATTTCGAAATTGTTGTCAGCCCTAGTAAGTACACCCTTGTCTGAGCGTATTGCTCGATTCCAGTGCGTGATAGTTTACATGCGACACCCCGAAGACCCCACCCCAGTTATTGCCCAAGGGGCTTGGAAAGGGCTGGTTGCTCTAAACCCACAAGGAGATCATGGTTTTGGTTATGACCCTGTATTTTATCTTCCAGAGCTTAAATGTACC
>CAWUVO010000005.1:0-4652 GCA_963925965.1 uncultured Porticoccus sp.
AACATGCTTTCAGCAACGTCGAAAAACTATACGAAATTCGTTAAAATTAATTCTTCCTGATAGGCGCCTCAAACAACTTGATGTTGATTTAGCTCTTCGCCCAGAAAATCTCAGCGTTGAGCAGTTTGTGCAGCTTAGCAATCAAATGAGCTCCTTGTTATGACCGATATCATTGTGGACGTGACCCCCCGCTATTCTTCGGAATATTCAGATCCAACGAATAAGAAATTTGCTTTTATTTACCATGTTAGCATTAAAAATAATGGGGGCCGCTCGGTACAACTGATTAGCCGGCATTGGATTATCACCGATGGAGATGTGCAGACCAAAGAAGTTAAAGGTCCTGGCGTTGTAGGAGAACAGCCAACTATTGCTCCAGGGGAGGTATACCAATACACAAGCAGTGTCATACTTAACACTCAAGTTGGCACTATGGAGGGATGTTATCAAATGTCCTGTAACTCGGAAATAGAATTCGATGTCTCTATCCCGGTATTTCTATTGTCTGTACCAGGAGCAGTGCATTGAGTACCTACGCCGTAGGCGATATTCAGGGTTGTCTTGAACCGCTGATATCTTTACTAGAAGAGGTATCATTTGATCCGGATAAAGACTTTTTGTGGTCTGTTGGCGACATAGTAAACAGAGGTCCCTCCTCCCTTGAAACACTTCGATTTTGCTACAAACTAGGCAGCAGTTTTAGAATGGTGTTAGGTAATCACGACCTGCACTTACTGGCTACGGCTTACGGATCAAGAAAAATTAGCTCTGGCGACACATTTCAAGCAATACTTGATGCTCCCGATAGAGAAGAGCTCCTGTATTGGCTTCAACAGCAACCAATGCTGATCAATGAAAAAGGTTACACTTTAGTTCATGCAGGTATACCTCCCCAATGGTCCCTAGAAAAAGCTATGAAGTTAGCGGAAGAACTGAATGCTGTTTTACGTTGTGGCGCTCAATCAGGTGAATTTTTTAACGCCATGTATGGTGACCAACCAAATATTTGGGATGATAGCCTGACTGGGGAGAAACGATGGAGGGTTATCGCTAATTACCTTACACGAATGCGTTTTTGCACTCCACTGGGACAACTCGATCTTGCATCTAAGAATACCCCTGAAATTCCACCAGAGGGGTTTTTGCCTTGGTTTAGGCATGAAAAAGGGTTATCAAAAAATGCTAAAATTATCTTTGGGCACTGGGCTGCACTGGAGGGACGCATCGAAAAAGAAAATATTTTTCCTTTAGATACTGGATATGTATGGGGTGGACGCATGCGATTAATGAATATCGACACAAAAGAATTTTTCCATCGCAACCATACATCAGTTAATCTTTAGCCCCCTTGAGCAGAAATAGTCTCACTTTCATGGACCAAGCATAAGGATACACCCCCATAATGATCAGACGCACATCCAAGTTTTTTGCTCACATCATGGAGCGGTGGCTACCTGATGCATTCGTTATCGCCATCATAATAACTTTTATAGTTTTAATTACCGGTGTACTTACCCAAGACTACTCGGCTACACATATGGTTCGATTATGGGGTGACGGGGTGTGGGATCTTTTGGTGTTCTCCATGCAGGTGACCATTACTCTGTTCACTGGAAGTGTTCTAGCACAAACAGAAGCGATAAGAGAGGGTTTGAAAAAAATCGCCTCCATAGCTAAAACTCCAGAACAGGCAATTGTATTAATGACCATGATTGCCTTGATTTGTTGCTGGATTAGCTGGGGCTTCGGGTTGATTGCCAGCGCATTAATGGCGCGTCAGATTGCCCTCCAAGTAAAAGGGGTACACTACCCCCTCCTAGTTGCCTCGGCTTACTCTGGCATGCTTGTCTGGCATGCAGGGCTATCAGCCTCTATACCATTAAAGATTGCAGCAACCGATGGTGATGAATTAAGCGCTCTGTTAAAGGGCAATGCTATTCCTTTATCTGAGACAATTTTCAGCTGGGAGTCTCTAACTATATGCCTCATCCTTTTTATCACGCTACCCCTAATTAACAGGCTGATGTTACCTTCACCGACAGAAACTATTGAAGTAGAGCCCCACAAGATAGACATTAATGCAAATACCGGCATAAAGATTAACACCCCTGCTAATTACGTCGAAAATCACCGACTACCCACTTTCTTGCTAGGGTTGCTCGGCACATACTATTTAGTAGACTATATTGCGCATGATGGCGCTATTGGTCTAAATACCATTAACTTTATTTTTCTGGTAGCAGGGCTGTTGCTTCATCAGTCGTCAGCATCCTACCTGACTGCGCTTAGCGAGGCAGTAAAAGGGCTCTGCGGGGTTGTGCTTCAATTCCCTTTATACGCTGGGATTATGGGCATGATGGTAGGTTCTGGATTAGCCGCATCCATGTCGGGATGGTTTGTCAGTATCTCAAATGCTGACAATTTTGCACTACTGACCTTCCTTAGTGCTGGCCTAGTGAATATTTTCGTGCCTTCAGGTGGAGGGCAATGGGCTATCCAGGCACCCATTGTAATTCCTGCAGCGCAATCATTAGGTGTTCCACTACATCAAGCCGCTATGGCTGTGGCCTTTGGCGATGCATGGACCAACATGATTCAACCGTTATGGGCTCTTCCATTGCTAGGTATCGCAAGACTCAAGATCAGGGATATAATGGGCTATTGTACGGTGACACTAATCTGGTCAGGACTCGTGTTTGTGCTAGGCATGATATTCTTATTTTAGAATAACCTTTTGTGAGAATGGTGCTCAGATATGAAAAAATATTTGTATTATTTTTGTGTATTAACCCCGATTTTCCCTGTAAATGCAGGCATAATCACCTTTCTAAACAATGAAGACGGCCATACAAATTGGCAGCATCTGGCTAATTGGTCCGGCGGAATCTTCATTATTCTTTTATCAATCACTGCTATAATGCTTTTTTTTAGTCTAAGGCCAGCTCATCAATCGAACAAAGCCCTCGAGGAAATACGGAATCAACTTGAACAACGCGTATTAGAAAGAACTGCTACCTTGGATCAATACAACCAACTACTAAAAGACTCAAATAGACTTTTAGAGGGCGAAATAACACAACATAAGACAACAACAGAACGACTTCGTTCGTCGGAATCATATATAGCTGGTATTTTAAGCTCCATGCCCCTCATGCTAATAAGTCTAGATCAACATGGGAAAATAACTCGATGGAATCAAAAAACTGAATCTATTACCGGGATCAGTTCTGCGCAGGCCTTAGGCAAGGATCTTTGGCAAACTTATCCAGCCATAACTATTACCCCAGCACAAATTAGCCATGCTCAGACTCAGAATCAAGCCATAACAATTAAGCATAGCCAGCGAGGGCAGTATCACTTTGACATAACTATTTATCCACTTAGAGACCAAGAAGCAGCTGGCGTAGTTGTTTTGATAGATGACGTAACGGAGACTATTCTTGCTGCAAACATGCTTATACAAAGAGACAAGATGTCTTCTATGGGAGAGCTAGCCTCAACCATGGCGCACGATATCAATTTCCCTCTACAGTGTATATTGGAAAACTTAAGCCAAGGATTTTCCAGCATAGAAAAACTAGACCCCTTGAAAAATAAAGATGGAGAAGGGCTAAAATTACTACTCTCAAATGCCAACCAGCGAGGCCAACAAGTTCTGGCTATTATTGACAATCTTGTAGATTTTTCTGTTAGCAGAGGGGGCAAAAAACAACTCGGCGCCATCCCTTCTGTTATTAATGACACTCTTGAGCTAGCCTGCAAGGTAATCACTTCTCCTTCTGGTCTAAAATTTCGTGACATTAAGGTTGAAGTTGACTATGAAGAAAATCTTCCTCGCATACCTTTCTTTTCCTCAGAAATGAAACAGGTAGTATTGAGCCTATTTCGTCATGCCTGTTATGCAATCAGTGAAGTCATGCCTGAAAAATCAAAACCTTTAATAAAGATTAAAGTTATGGAGTGCTATGAAGCACTATGGATCAAGATACAACATAATGGCTTAGGTGTTAGCAAAGAAGAACAGCAATTTATTTTTGAGCCTTTCTTTACCAACCAATCAGCAAACTGTAGCTATGATTCAGCAAAACGCCTATCTTTTTCATATTTTATTATTACAGAGCAGCACAAAGGTCAACTGGCGATAACTTCTGATTTAGATGTGGGGACCACTTTCCACATACAACTCCCGCTGTCATAGTGAGCCCTTCAAAATTCCATCAAATAAGATTGAGTCCAAAAAGAAGCAACTACCAAAAAGCCGGAATAATATCCGGCTTTTTGGTAGTTAAGAAAATTTAAAAAAAATTAACTATCTTCTGTTTCTGCATCAATTTCTACAGCTTCAACCTCTGGTCGGTCCATTAGTCCAACATAAGCCATTGGTGCTGCGTCACCTGATCGGAATCCACATTTTAAAATGCTAATATAGCCTCCAGGACGATTTTGGTATCTAGGGCCTAATTCAGAAAATAATTTTCCTACAGCAGCTTTATCTTGAAGGCGACTAAATGCTAACCTCCGATTAGCTACACTATCTACTTTAGCTAAAGTAATTAAGGGCTCAGCGATTTTACGCAGCTCTTTTGCTTTCGGTAAGGTAGTTTTTATTAGCTCGTGCTCAACTAAAGACGTAGCCATATTACGAAACATGA
>CAWUVO010000006.1:0-6769 GCA_963925965.1 uncultured Porticoccus sp.
CAAAAATTCCGCCAAAAAATGCCCCTAGAAACTGACTGGTAGAATAAATTCCCATTGCGGTACCCTTTCCTCCAGCGGGAGCCAGCTTGCTAACAAGTGACGGCAATGTTGCTTCAAGCAGATTAAATGCCATAAAAAATACAAACAGCCCCAGCAAGAATAAAATATGGTCATTGGCTCCACTGCCAAGTAATAACTCACCTACAGCTAACAGCACTACGGCGCCAACAAAAACTGGTTTCATTTTTCGTCGGGTTTCAGCCATTATGATAAAAGGAAGCATGCAGATAAATGAAAGGCCCATGACACTCAAATAGATTATCCAGTGTTGCTCGCGACCAAATGCAAATGTTTGCTCTAAAATTAAAGGCACCGAGATCCAAGTAGCCATCTGAGCAAAATGCAAAACTGCTATGCCAAAATTTAGCCGCAATAACTCACGATCTCTTAATAATTTTCCAAACATTTGCGGGATGGCTTGGGATTCAGCATTTAGCTTAACAACCATTGGGGAGGGAATAACAAACAATAGTATTAATATGCCGCAGATTGCTAAGGCCGCTGTCAGCCAAAATAACCCTGGCAGCCCCCATAAATTAGCTAAAATTGGACCAGCTATCATAGAGATGGCAAATGCAACACCAATACTTCCGCCAATTACTGCCATAGCCTTAGTTCGGTTTTGTTCCGTTGTAAGGTCTGAGAGTAACGCCATAATAGTACTGGCTACTGCACCAACCCCTTGCAATGCTCGCCCAGCAATTAGCTCCCACATAGAATCAGACATGGCGGCTAACACACTGCCACAGAAAAAAACTAGCATCCCGGCAAAAATTACAGGCTTTCTACCAATCCTGTCTGACAAAAATCCTAGGGGTATCTGGAACAACCCTTGAGTTAATCCATATATACCCAACGCCACACCAATAAGAATCGTGGTGTTTCCAGAATATTGGTCCGCATATAAAGACAAAACCGGAAGCAGCATAAATAGCCCAAGCATACGAAAAGCATAGAGAGCCGCCAAACCAAATAGGCTTTTTCTTTCCAAAGAATTCATTGATTATCTGTTATCGCTAAACTTATAAGAGGACTTATATTATAGATTGCATCACTCCTAATTGCATCACTCCTAGATGTAATGGCTAATAAAGCAAAGCTTTAGTCAAAAAACCCTATCCATTCAAGAAAATAAAAATAAGTGTGGCAAATGGTCACTATGACCGAAAAACTATCTTGGCTTCTCTTGCTTTATTGTCTTCACTTGCTCATGATTGCCGGTTACTTTTTGGATTATATCTAGCATGAAACATATCTCCATTCACGGCGCAAAAACTCACAATTTAAAATCAGTAAACCTCACTCTTCCCCGAGACAAGCTTATTGTAATAACGGGGCTATCAGGCTCAGGGAAGTCATCCTTGGCATTTGATACCCTCTATGCTGAAGGACAGAGGCGATACGTGGAATCTCTATCCGCTTATGCTCGCCAGTTTTTATCTATGATGGAAAAACCTGATGTAGACCATATTGATGGGCTATCCCCTGCTATTTCTATTCAGCAGAAATCCACATCTCATAATCCACGCTCTACTGTAGGTACAATTACAGAGATACACGACTACCTGCGATTACTTTATGCCCGAGCAGGAGAGCCAAAATGCCCAGACCACGACGCACCCTTAAAAGCACAAACTATTAGCCAGATGGTAGACCAAGTTCTGGCTTTGCCTTATGACTCCAAACTGATCTTATTGGCACCTATTATACGAGATCGAAAAGGTGAGCATGCTCATATCTTCCAAAATATGAGGGCGCAGGGCTTCATTCGAGCCAGGATAGATGGATTGGTGGTAGATCTCGATGATGCTCCTGTACTAGAAAAAAACAAGAAACACACGATTGAAATAGTAGTCGATCGATTTAAAGTTAAACCCGAATTACAGCTAAGACTATCCGAATCCTTTGAAACTGCAGTGAACCTTTCTGAAGGGTTAGCTATTATAAGCTCCATGGACGGGTCTCCAATTATTGACTCGCCAATAGACGACGTTTCATCGCTCAAAAATCCTTCGGAGATTCTTTTTTCTGCTCGATTCGCGTGCCCTGTATGCAACTATAGTATCGATGAGCTTGAGCCTCGGATGTTTTCTTTTAACAGCCCAGCCGGAGCCTGCCCAGATTGTGATGGACTCGGTGTTAAGCAATTTTTTGACATAGACCTTATTGTGCAATTCCCAGAATGCTCCATTTCTGAAGGAGCCATTAGAAGCTGGGACAGAAAGAATCTTTTCTACTTCAATATGTTGACCTCTCTTGCAAAACACTATGAATTTGATATTGATAGCCCATTTCAGGACCTACAACAGTATCACCAGCAAGTCATTTTATTTGGAAGCGGACAAGAAATCATAGAATTTAGCTATTCAAATGATAAAGGCGCTATTTTTAAGCGATCGCATACGTTTGAAGGCATTGTTCCAAACATGGAAAGGCGCCATAAAGAAACAGAATCGCATCATGCAAAAGAAGAGCTTGCAAAATACCTTAATGTTCAACGTTGTCGAGAATGTGATGGCGCCCGACTAAGAAAATCAGCAAGGCATGTGTTTATTGATAAAAAATCCCTTCCTGAAATAGGTAATTTGCCTGTTGGGGATCTTGCCAATTACTATGAAAATTTGCATTTAGAGGGCAGCAGAGGGAAAATTGCAGAAAAAATCCTAAAGGAAATAAGAAATCGACTAAATTTCTTAGTGGATGTCGGCTTGAACTACCTCAACCTCAATCGAAGTGCAGAAAGCCTCTCTGGTGGAGAGGCCCAGCGCATAAGACTGGCTAGTCAGATCGGGGCTGGTCTTGTGGGGGTTATGTATATTCTTGATGAACCTTCGATTGGATTACACCAACGGGACAATGAGCGATTACTTGCTACTCTTACTCGGTTGCGGGATATTGGAAACACAGTGATTGTGGTGGAACACGATGAAGAGGCTATCAGGGAAGCTGACTATATCGTAGATATTGGGCCTGGGGCAGGAATACACGGTGGAGAAATCGTAGCAAAAGGCAACTATGATGACATCATAAATGAACCTCGATCTCTAACAGGGGACTATCTGTCCGGTCGACGAAAAATAATTATTCCTGAGAAACGCACCACTCAAACAAATAAAAAAATTATACTAAACGGAGCTAGCGGGAATAACCTGCAAGATGTAAATCTCGAGCTTCCCGTGGGTCTATTTACATGCATAACCGGTGTTTCAGGGTCAGGGAAATCCACGCTAATCAATGAAACACTTTACCCTATTGCTGCAACCGAGCTAAATAAAGCCACAACCAAAAAATCTGAAGCTTATGAGTCAATTACAGGAATGGATAATTTTGATAAATGTGTAGACATAGACCAAAGCCCTATTGGCAGGACTCCTCGTTCAAATCCTGCTACCTATACAGGTATATTTACACCAATCAGAGAATTATTTGCAGGCACCCAGGAAGCTAGATCGCGAGGCTACAAGCCCGGAAGATTTAGCTTTAATGTTAAAGGTGGCCGTTGTGAAGCATGTCAGGGGGATGGTTTAATTAAAGTGGAAATGCACTTCCTTCCAGACGTCTACGTCCCTTGCGATATATGCAAAAGTAAACGTTACAATAGGGAGACTTTAGAGATTACCTATAAAAGAAAAAATATATCCCAAGTGCTTGATTTAACTGTGGAAGATGCTCTAATATTTTTTGAGCCAGTTCCTTCCATCGCGAGAAAATTACAAACACTGATTGATGTAGGACTTTCGTATATAAAATTAGGTCAAGCTGCAACAACACTTTCGGGTGGCGAAGCCCAAAGGGTGAAGCTTTCAAGAGAGCTCTCCAAGCGAGATACTGGTAATACACTATATATACTGGATGAGCCTACCACAGGACTGCATTTTCATGACATCCAGCAACTATTAATCGTTTTACATCGTCTGCGTGACCATGGAAATACAGTTGTAGTCATAGAACACAACTTGGATGTCATTAAAACAGCCGATTGGGTTGTAGACCTTGGTCCAGAGGGTGGTGCGGGAGGAGGAAGAATTATTGCCACTGGCACCCCAGAAGACATTGCACAGTCAAACGACTCGCCAACTGGGCACTTTTTTAAAATATTACTGGGCTAACCGTACGCTAGCAGTTGCTATTCTAGCGAAGCATGGTAACATACTGTATAAAATCACAGTATAAGGATGTTATTTATGATACATGCTAACTTAGCAAAATTAATTTACTTGCTTCGCTCAAAAATTCGCTTTGCACGCTATAAAGCATTCCACCAAGCGCCCTACAATAATCTAAAAGATAATAGATTTTTCTCACCTAATGATAAACTTCACCCTGTAACTTTAGGACCAGAACAGCTTAGCAGGTTCTTCACCTACATCGCTAATACTGAGCACTCAAAGATTTAATATTTTCTATCTTCTCTTAACTTATATAAAAATAGTATCGTTGTTATTTATACTCATAGCGCCTCCCTCTCTGTTAGCATATCATCTAATGTAGCGGTTAACACACGAGGTCTAACGAGTATTAGGCATGAACAAATATAGAGTTGGCGGCTGCGTTCGCGACAAACTGCTTGATTACAATTACACAGATACAGACTGGGTAGTTGTTGGTTCGACGCCACAAGATCTCCTGGACAAAGGGTTTCTTCAGGTCGGTTCAGGTTTTCCTGTCTTTCTCCATCCTCAAACTAAAGAAGAATATGCTCTAGCGCGCACCGAGCGAAAATCAGGTGTTGGCTACAAGGGATTTGAGTTTTCCACAGATGTGAATGTCACCCTAGAAGAAGATCTTTCCAGAAGAGACCTGACTATTAACGCTATGGCAGAAGACTCCGATGGCAACATAATAGATCCTTATGGCGGCCAAAAAGATCTCTCTCAAAAAATACTTCGCCATGTTTCAGATGCTTTTTTAGAAGACCCTTTGCGCATATTACGTGTAGCACGCTTTGCAGCTCGCTACCATCATCTTGGATTTAAAGTCGCAGACGAGACATTATCATTGATGGCCCATATATCAGGCAGTGGAGAATTAGACCATCTTGCCGCCGAAAGAGTATGGGTAGAAACAAACAAAGCACTACAAGAGAAAACACCTAGTATTTATATTGAAATTTTACGTCAATGCAACGCCCTGTCGAAGCTATTTCCGGAAATTGATCGGCTCTTCAGCGTCCCTCAGAGCATGTCTAAGACCAATACTGGAATGCATACTTTGTTATCCTTAGATTATTCAGCTGCGCTAGATAATGATTCATCAACTCGGTTTGCTGTGCTTATTGGCAACATAGGAGAAGGTATCGATACCGCATGCACAGAACAACACAATAAAGATGTGAATATTAAAATAGTTCACGATTTTTGCGATCGACTAAAAACGCCAAACCGTTATCGAGAAATCGCAACAGCTGTAACTAAATATAGGTCTTTCTGTCATAATTCAAGGAGCTTGGATCCCTCAGCTATTATTGAAATGTTCAAGGGTGTCGGTGCATTCAAGGCATCTAGCAATCTCATACAATTTGTTAGCTGCTGTGAAGCAGATGCTAACGCCACCAAAAAATCTAGAGCTGCCTCTTATGACGCAGGCATATGGCTCATCAAAGTTTTTAACGAAATTCAATTAGTAGATAACAAAGCATTAATGAAAAAAGGCTTTAGTGGCGCACAACTGGGACAAGAAATTGATAGGTGCCGAAAACAAATTATTGCTAAATTAACAGAGAAATAGTTTTGACTAGCATGAACGAAAATAAAAACCCGGTAGCACTTGTTACAGGAGCAGCTCGTCGTATTGGTGCAGAAATTTCACGCACTTTTCATAACCATGGCTATGATATAGCACTTCATTACAACAATTCTGAACACGATGCCGAAGCCCTCGCTCAAGAACTAAATTCGGTACGCAAAGATTCGGCTGCAACTTTTAAAGCACAGCTAGCCAATAATTCTGACATTAAGGCTATGGTCAAAAAATTACTTTTATGGCGCAAACAATTAGACGTATTGATAAACAATGCTTCGATTTTTTATCCTAACACCCTAGAAAGATCTAACGAAGATCAGTGGGATGAGCTTGTAAATAGCAATCTCAAGGGCCCATATTTCCTCTGTCAGGCAATCGCCCCGCAACTGAGAGAAAATGCGAGCATCGTATCCATTAACGATATCTACGCTTTCAGCCCCCTTCAAGGTTACAGCATATACTGTATAGCTAAAGCCGGAAATGCCATGCTCACCAAGTCTTTAGCGAAAGAGCTGGCTCCGAAAATACGCGTAAATGGGATAGCGCCAGGTGTAATTTTATGGCCTACCTTGGACACACAAATGAATGAAGAAATAAAAGAAAAAATTATGGGTACAATCCCTCTTAGGCGTAAAGGAGATCCAAAAGATATTGCTCAAACAGCCCTCTTTCTAGCAACATCTGCAAGCTATATTACAGGACAAACTATCGTTGTTGACGGTGGCAGCTCGATATAACTATCACTTGCAGCTTTACGGTATGCCTCCACGCTCTATGATGACTCCAACATCAGTTGCATTAGCAATTGCCCCAGGCTTCCCAATACGAAGTCGCAACCACGAGATACCGAACTCATGGAGAATAATTTCTGCCACTTTCTCAGCCATCGCTTCTATCAATAAAAATTCACTACTCTGAACAAAGTCCACCAATCGAACTGAAACAGCACTGTAATCGACGGTAAGTA
>CAWUVO010000007.1:0-10070 GCA_963925965.1 uncultured Porticoccus sp.
TTCGCGCGTTTATCTAAATAAAGCTGAAAAAATTCTGATTACAATTAAGGTACTTCTTCAGTGGAAAAAGAAGAAAAGCATCGACAACCATAACAAAGATCTTCATCGGCCCCTAGCAGCTCTTCCTGATGCGCACATAGAATGAAAAATATACACGATCTAATCGTTATTGGAGCAGGGCTCTCTAGCCTAATGTTTTTGAGTCAATACATAAAGAAATCTACCAATCAGTCCATTCTACTTTTAGAGCAAAAGAACAGCATTAAGCAGGATCAAACCTTCTGTGTTTGGGAGGGGCCTGGCTTGCACAACATCACAGATCAATTCGATCTAAAGCCCAAAAAAGTCTGGAGCAAAATAGTACTCAATGAAGCCGGCGCTGAAATCAAAAGACATATTAATCCGTATAAATATGTTTGCTTTGATGGCAGAGAGACCCTAAAAAAACTAACGGAGGCTTGCGCATCAAAAGTTACAATTATCAACAATGAAAAGATTGACCGGATAATCTACAAAAATGGCAGCCATGAGATAACAACAACTAATGAAACATATTACACAAAATGTATTATTGATAGTCGAAATAACTTTAAGCCTCATGAAATCAAGTCATCATTTATCCAGCAAGCTTTTATTGGCCATGAAATAGAAACTGATCAGGTGCAATTTAACCCCAGTGAAGTAACATTAATGTCATTCAGTCACAACAAAGATGAAATTGAGTTTAATTACCTGCTTCCATTTTCAGAAAAGAGGGCTCTTGTTGAAACCACAGTTTTTTCATCGTTACCAAATCTTAAGAAAATTGAAAGCAGCCACGCCAAACTTCTAAAAAAATATGGATCTTATAAAACCATAAGACAAGAAAAAGCAATCATCCCCATGGCAGTGATTGATCCTGATGAGGAACAGGGAATTTTAAAAATTGGCGCCGGCGCCGGAATGATAAGAGCCTCATCGGGATACTCAATGAGACGAATTGCTAACTGGGTGCTAACATTACAACTGCAGAATATTAACGAGAAGAATATATCTCAATTTAAATACAAGCCCAACTTTTTGCTGAATTGGCTCGATAAAATTTTCCTCAATGTCATCTATAGTCATCCCGAAAAAGGGCCTTATTTGTTTATGACGCTTTTTAAAAGAGCATCTATGCCATCTCTTGTTAGGTTTTTGTCAGACGGGGCTTCAAGATCCGATCTAACCGACATATTGTTAAGTATGCCAAAAATGCTTATGCTTAAGGGGCTTTTAAAAGTAAAAGATGATGACCAAAATTAACAAACATCAAATATTCTTTATATCCCTCTCTCTTATTATTCTTTATATGTGCCTAACATCGCAACCTAGATCTTTGACAGACATTAATATATCCGTCAGTGGTATTGGCAACACTATTATTTTTCTCTCCCTGTGTCTTATTGGCACTCTTGGTATTGGTCATGGGGCGCTTGATGGCAAGGTTATCTGGGAGCACTCCGATAAAGTCGGCGCGAAAATTAAGCTATACATACTTTATGTTCTACTAGTCTCACTGGGAGCGATACTTTGGTTTTCTTCCCCTTTCTGCGGCTTAGTGCTACTTTTATTGCTGTCATCCATCCATTTTGGCTTATCTGACCTAAGTTTTCTGGGTAATAAAGGGTTAATACCCAAGATTTGCTGGGGATTTACAATGACATTCCTTCCAGTTCTCTTTAAGCCTTCGCTTGTTTCTCTGTTGTTCTTTGAACTGACTTCAGTAAGCATCAGCACTGAAATCTTTGACGTTATAAGGACGCTGCTCGTACTCGGTATCTTTATTTTTGTTTCCTGCTTAATTTTCAAAATGTTACAAAGAGAGAAGGAAGACCCTATTGCTTTAAAGTTAATAATGCTAGAGCTGTCTCTTTTAATCATCCTGGCTTATTACCTGAGCCCACTTGTATGGTTTACTCTGTACTTTTGTGGGCTGCATGGCCTCAGAGCCATACTAGCCTTCGACTTTAAATTTATACCTGATGTATTATGGTTAATCATTTTTACAGCGCCAGTTTCGTTATTTATCTTTCTCGTTGAATGGAGCTACGATCTCGATAGTCTGCTGATTGTCTTCCCAGTGTTAGCAAGCCTTACAATTGCACACATGCTGCTTCCAAGACTCAAAGATTTAGTTGAATCCTGATCAACCAGATACCAGAAAGAGGGGCCGCATATGTTCTCTTCTGCTTATTGCCAGGCCTGGCCTCATACAAACGTTTATTAAAAAAATTTCCATCTAGCTACTTATTTCCATCTAGCTACTTAAAGTGCGCTTAACATTACACAGGCTAGAAAATAGATAGCAGTTGATGCTTCGACTAATCAGTCGCAATTATTGTATTAATATCTTAGGTTTACATAGCTGTAAGTGCGGCTATATGTTCAGTCTAGCTATGGTATCTATTAAACATAATATACATTATGCGCAATTATATACCAAGCAATAGAAGTCCTTTCCAGGTAAAGGTTAACCTGCAGGCTGCCTCATTGTAACGAACTCTTCCGCAGCTGTGGGATGTATACCGACGGTGCTATCAAAATCTTTTTTCGTCGCACCTGCTTTTATCGCAACAGCAAGACCCTGAATGATTTCTCCAGCATAGTCTCCAACCATATGACATCCAACAACTACATCGGAACTATCTATGGCAACAAGCTTCATGAAAACCTTGCTGTCTCCACCACCTAGAGTTGCTTTCATCGGCCTAAACTCGTTTTTATAAATGCGTAAATCGATTCCGTGAATCTTTATCGCTTCCTCTTCTGTTAGCCCCACAGAGGCTGAATTTGGCTGGCTAAAGATGGCTGTTGGTATATTAGTGTAATCGACTGATGATCGTATTCCTGTTACAAAGAAATTAGACAAAGCCATGCCTTCAGCTATGGCCACTGGGGTTAATTCAATACGCCCAATGACATCACCTAATGCATATATGCTAGGCTCTGAAGTGTTGAAGTAATCATCAACAATGATTGTACCGTTACTTTTAGTTTTAATTTTTAACGATTCTAGGCCTAGATCTTTAATATTAGGTATTCGTCCAGTTGCATACATAACCAGATCTACATCGATCTCTTCTTTTGTAGACAATCGTACGCAATACCCACTATTTATTTTTTTAACTTCTTCAACATCTGTCGAGAAGTGTAAGATAACTCCTTGATTTTCATACTCCTCTTTAATTTTATTTCTAACATCACCATCAAAACCTTTCAGAAATAAAGGCCCCCTGTAGACAAGATGTGTTTCAACACCCAGACCCCTGAAGATGCCAGCAAACTCAACTGCTATATAACCACCGCCAACAATAATAATTTTTCTTGGTAATTCTTTTAAATAGAATGCTTCATTTGAAGTCACAACCAGTTCGTTTCCTGGAAATTCTGGAATATATGGTGTTCCACCAGTTGCAATTAAGATATTTTTGGCCGTGTAGACATTATTGCCCACTTTTACGCTATGAGGATCAAGAATGGATGCCCTGCCTAGTATTACTTTCACACCAGCATGATCGAGCAGATTGTTATATATTTTATTTAGCCGCTCTATTTCTTTATTTTTGTTTTCTCGCAGTACACCCCAATTAAACTCAGTTTTAGTTATACCCCAACCAAATCCTTTGGCTTGATCAAAAATATGCTTGTATTCGGAAGCATAAACGAATAGTTTTTTTGGAATACACCCAACATTAACGCAAGTACCACCCAGCGCCTGGTATTCAGCTATACCTACCTTAAGACCTTTACTTGCTGACATGCGTGCCGTTCTGACACCACCGGATCCAGCCCCAATTACAAATAAATCAAAATCATACTTCATAAAAAAATCCGAATAAATCTAGCATTTAAACCATGACAACTTACTGTGCAGGGAAACCACTGAACCAATAATAATTAATGTTGGGGCTCTTGCTTTACCTCCCCTTACCTTATCTGGCAGGGTTAGCAGATTTCCTACATATGTGCGCTGACTTCTAGTTGTTCCATTTTCTATCAAGGCTGCAGGTGTGAACGAATCCATTCCAAAAGATATTAATTTTTCACAGATTATCTCAAGTCCGTTTAATCCCATATAAAAGACTAGGGTTTGATTTGGTGCAATCAATTCTGTCCAATTTAAATCTAACTCATTGTTTTTTTGATGACCTGTAATAAACCGCACAGATTGCGCGTGATCACGATGCGTCAGAGGGATTCCCGCATAGCTTGCGCAACCTGAGGCAGCTGTAATGCCAGGAACTACCTGAAATGGCACTCCATGGTCACTCAAGTGCTCTATTTCTTCTCCTCCTCGACCAAAAATAAATGGATCTCCGCCTTTTAGGCGAAGAACACGATTCCCTTGCTGGGCAAATTCAACTAATTTTTTGTTTATATTTTCTTGATTAACTGGATGATCGCCTGCTGTTTTTCCAACAAATATCAGCTCGGCATCCCTTCTAACCAAAGCTAATACCTCTTTAGATACCAGCCTATCATAAAGGACTACATCTGCTTTTTGCATCAACCTTAATGCCCTGAAAGTCAAAAGATCTGGATCGCCTGGACCGCCGCCAACAAGATTAACTTCACCTAATTTTTCGGTCTTATTGTGTTCTATTTTTTTTCGTAACTCGATTTCAGCAATCTCAGTTTTTTCTGAATAGACTAGTTCAGCTATATCTCCTGAAAACACATCCTCCCAAAAAGCTTTTCGACCATTTGGGTCGGATATTTTTTCTTTAACTAGTGGACGAAATTTACCTGCAAGCTTGGCCAGGCTGCCATACCCTGAAGGAATTATTGCTTCCAACTTTGTCCTCAGCATTCTTGCCAACACTGGCGCAGAACCGCCACTACTAATGGCCACCAACATGGGATTCCTATCAACAATGGAAGGAAAGATAACGGTACATAATTCAGGTTGATCAACAACATTGACCGGAATGTTTAATAATTGAGCATGATTTGAAACTTGAACATTGACTTCTTTTATATTTGTAGCAGAAATAACAAGAATAGCACCATTTAAGTCTTTGTTTTCAAAATATTTTTTATTTAAATTTAAAGAATTTTTTTTAGCTAATTCTTTTATTCTTTCATCAATATCTGGTGCTATAACATCAATTATCGCACCTGCCTCTAACAAAGGCCGAAGTTTTCTTAACGCTATAGATCCAGCACCGACAACGACGCAGCGGCGATTTCTAATGTTGTGAAATAGGGGGAGAAATTCCATAGAATCAATGTAACTCGATTTATCTCGAACTGCTAATAACTGTTTGCCCACCCATGTACCTCTGAAGTATTTTAGGTATTTCGATAGAGCCATCTTCAAGTTGATAGTTTTCCATTACAGCAAGAAGTGTTCTACCAACAGCCAAACCTGACCCATTTAGTGTATGAAGCAGCTCGGGCTTACCTGTCTCAGGGTTACGCCAGCGAATTTTTAAGCGACGGGCCTGAAATGCACGAAAATTACTGCAAGAAGATATTTCACGGTAACGCTTCTGGGAAGGCAACCAAACCTCTATATCATGAGTGCATGATGCTGAAAACCCCATATCCCCACCACACAGAATAACTGTCCTATAGGGCAAGGCTAGCTTCTGTAAGAGTGCTTCGGCGTGACCCGTAATGAGGTCTAATGCTTGAGTCGATTCTGCTGGCTCCACAAATTGTACTAACTCTACTTTTTCGAATTGATGTTGACGGATCATCCCCCTAGTGTCCTTGCCATAACTCCCCGCCTCACTTCTAAAGCACGGAGTGTGGCAAGTAAGCTTTATCGGTAGTTGACTGGCATCGATAATTTCATTGCGGTATATATTGGTTACCGGCACTTCTGCTGTGGGGATTAGATAAAACTCTCTCTCGTCTTGTAGTTTAAACAAATCTTCCTCAAATTTTGGTAGCTGCCCGGTACCATAAAGGGACTCTCGGTTAGCGAGATAAGGGACATTTACCTCTTCATAGCCGTGTTCGATTTGATGAGTATCGAGCATAAATTGACTTAAAGCCCTATGCATCCTAGCGATCCCCCCACGCATAACCGAAAAGCGTGAGCCGGCAATCTTTGCGCCAGCCTGAAAATCCAGCATCCCCGAAAGCTCACCCAGGTCAACATGATCCCTAACATCAAAAGTAAACTCGCGAGGTTTCCCCCAACGCCGTATCTCTACATTGTCGTCCTCGTTGGCCCCCGGCGGCACATGATCATCTGGCAGATTTGGGATACCGCTCATGTAATTTTTAAGCTGATCTTGCATTTTATTGAGATCTTCTTCTGCATGGATGCAAGCTTTCTTTAACATCTCACCTCTCTCTTTTAGTAGAGGTATTTCTTCTTGGGTTTTAGCTTCAGAAATAGCTTTTCCCATCATTTTTGCATATGCATTTCTTTCTGATTGCAAGGATTGAGATGCATCTTGGAGCTGACGGTACTCTTTCTCCATCTCATTAATGTGTTTTACGTCTAAAACAAAACCACGAATCGCTAGTTTTGCGGCAATTTTTTCAGGCTCAGAACGAATAAGTTTTATATCCAACATAAGATTTAAATGATTCCTAGAAAAGACGAGTCAAAAAAATTGCACCTAACGTTCCCATAAGGCACAAGACGACACTTAAAACTACATAAGCAGCGGCCAGTACAGGTTGACCATTTTGCCATAAAGCAAGGGTATCTAGCGAGAAAGAAGAAAAAGTAGTGAACGCCCCCAAGAAGCCAACCATTAGAAGGTTTCTAAACTCAGCAGGCAAAACTCCTCTCTCGATAATCAAGACATAGCAGAGACCCATAAGAGCAGAGCCAACCACGTTGACCACTAGTGTACTCATAGGGAGCCTGCTTCCAAACAAAGGCATAAGAGCTGCATTTATAGCAAAGCGCCCCATGGCACCCAAGGCTCCACCAAAAGCTACAGCCAACCATTGCATTATATGATTTCCTTGTTCGTAACAGCGAATATTTTAAAAAAATAGCCGCACCAAAGGCTGCTATAAAGATATTTATCTATTTATGTCTAATGATGTCTACGCCCTCAGGTGGGGAAAACTGAAAACTCCTCTGTACAAGAACCTGGTTCATCTGGAGGTCTATAAAATAAATTTCAGTTCTATAACCAAAGGAGTCCGACAACACCATGGAGACAGGAGTCTTGTCAATAAAGCTCATTTCTAATTTTTGATAAAGGCTATCAGTGGTAACAGGAGTAAGCAAAAAATCACCAGCTCTGCTGTGCTTGCAGCTGACATTGTAGCTTATCTCAATGTTATCAATGCTACCGACAAATAAAATGGCAGGATTTTTAGATAATTCATGACTAAATTCACCGATAGATACCTGCTGAAGATCCGGATCGTAAATCCAGAGATTTTTATTGTCAGAAATAATGTGTTGCTCCATCGGAGCTTTAGTAATCCAGCTTAAATTCCCTGGCCGCTCTGCCATTAAATGGCCCTCTACCTCTTGAATAATCTTGCCTTTTTCAGTGTAGGTTATCTGCTTAAAATCAGTGTCTATGGTGCGAATGGAGGAAAGTATATTTTGCAGGCTAGTAGTACACGTCGGGGCAATATCATTTTTTATTGGGTCATCAGCCTTAACAGCAAAGCTGCCCCAGATGAGAACCAAAAATATAACAACCAGCGTGTCCTTCATAGCTAATCTCCAGAATTGTCTGGAACTAAGACATCCCTGTTTCCATTTGAGCTCATTTCGCTTACAACACCTGATGCTTCCATTTGTTCTACAAGTCTTGCCGCTCTGTTGTAACCAACACGTAGTTTTCTTTGGACAGAAGAAATTGATGCCTTCCGTGTTTGAATGACAAAAGCAACAGCCTCGTCATAGAAAGGATCAGATTCTTGGTCGTCACTCCCTCCATCGTCACCATAACCTGGGACAGGAATATTACTAGTGATCGCCTCGCTTGTTATGTCTTCTAGGTACTCTGGAGCGCCCCTACTTTTCCAGTCTGCAACAACCTTATGGACTTCATGATCATCTACAAATGCTCCATGAACCCTAATAGGTATACTGGTCCCAGGGGGAAGATAAAGAAGGTCGCCGTGACCCAAAAGTGATTCTGCCCCGCTTTGATCAAGAATAGTTCTTGAATCAATCTTTGAGGAAACCTGAAAAGCAATTCGGCTGGGAACATTCGCTTTGATCAATCCAGTAATAACATCCACCGAAGGTCTCTGGGTGGCTAATATTAAATGTATGCCCGCCGCTCTGGCTTTTTGTGCAATACGAGCAATAAGCTGTTCCACCTTTTTGCCAACAATCATCATCATGTCAGCAAATTCATCAATCACAACCACTATACAAGGTAATTTATCTAAACTAGGAGGCGAGCTGTTCTCTTCATTAAAAAATTCATCTGGCTTCCACAGTGGATCAATAAGAGGGCTGCCTACGGCAATACTATCCATAATTTTTTTGTTATAACCAGCAAGGTTTCTAACTCCCAATGCCGACATTAACTTATTGCGGCGCTCCATTTCACCGACACACCACCTTAAACTACTGGCCGCATCCTTCATATCTGTGACGACCGGTGTCAACAAATGAGGAATACCGTCATAAACAGATAACTCCAACATTTTAGGATCAATTAAAATAAGCCGCACATCTTCTGGGGTAGACTTATAAAGCAAGCTCAATAGCATTGAGTTAATGCCAACAGATTTTCCAGACCCGGTAGTTCCGGCTACCAGCAAATGCGGCATTTTTGCCAAGTCAGCACATATAGGTAAGCCAGAAATATCATTACCAAGGGCTAAAGTTAATGGCGACTTTGCCTGCTCATAAACCTCGGAAGAAAGAACCTCACTAAGACGCACCATTTCGCGATGTTCGTTAGGAATTTCAATACCGACATAAGACTTCCCAGGTATCACCTCTACCACCCTGACGCTGACAACTGCAAGCGATCTCGCAAGATCTCTAGAAAGACCGCTTATTCTGCTCGCTTTGATGCCAGCAGCTGGCTGTATCTCAAAACATGTAACAACTGGCCCAGGCAGCACTTCTATTACTTCCGCACTGATGCCAAAGTCCTGTAATTTTAGTTCTAGCTGCTTGGACATGGCTTGAAGCGAATCTTTGGAAAAGGCTTTACCTGTATTATTGTCAGCCTTATCGAGCAAACCTAGCGCTGGAAGCGTCGCTAGATTTTTATCTATAAAAAAAGATGTCTGTTTTTCTTTTTCTACACGATCGCTAAATGTGGATTTCCTGGATGGCTGCTGAATATTTAAAGGCTGTTTAGTTACCTCTCTTTCCGCTTGAGTTTTTTTGACTTCTTTGCGATGCTGTTGTGCTAGCATGGCTTGCATTCGCTCGCTTCTTTTTGCTTTGCGTGCAGCCATACGACGACTTATATATTCACTGAATTTTAATAATCCGCTAGCAATCCACTCGATTAGAGTAAGCCAAGATATATCAGTGAAAACTGTCAGCCCAAACAAGAAAACAGCCACTAAAACAAGGGTGCTGCCTATACTATTAAAGGCAGCCGTTGCTTCCACTTCTATCGATGAACCAAGAATACCACCAACACCAAAAGGCAGTGAGGTTTCCAGACCATCATAATGAAGAGTAGTTAATGCTGTTGCGCTGACCAAAACCATCGTAAGCCCTAAAATACGAAGGATGAACACAAGGCTATCAAATCCAGGCTTATCATCACGGTGGGTTCTAAATACATTCCATGCTCTTAATGCAAGCAGTATAGGTAGCAGATAAGCTACACAGCCAAGCAAAGAAAAGAACACATCTGATAGCCAAGCACCTAACGATCCGCCAGCATTCAAAACATAGCCAGTATTACCAGCATAGGACCAACCAGGATCCTCAGAAGAATGAGTTGCTAGTGCAATCAATAAATATATACATACAAACAGCCAACCAATAAGAGCCCCCTCTTTTAAAATAAGCTTAATTTTTGATGGCTGCAATTGTTCGCCATTTCCCAATGAGGATTTATTAGGTTGTTTTTCTTTGTTCAAAACTGCCATCCTAATTAACTATCTATAAGGCTATTGTAAACGCAGTGGTT
>CAWUVO010000008.1:0-4660 GCA_963925965.1 uncultured Porticoccus sp.
GTATGCCGTAGCTTTTGTGATCTTATTTACGATAGGCGGCTTCACTGGGATCATGTTAGCTATCGCGCCTGCTGATGTGCAGTATCACGATACCTACTTCGTAGTTGCTCACTTTCATTATGTAATGGTTGCTGGTGCAATTTTTTCAAGCACCGCTGCAGTTTATTACTGGCTTCCAAAGTGGACTGGAAAAATGTACAACGAAACCATGGGGAAAGTGCAATTTTGGATTTCGTTTATAGGATTTAATATAACATTTTTCCCTCAGCACTTTATAGGATTAGCTGGAATGCCGCGTCGTTATTCAGACTATGCACTGCAGTTTTCCGACTGGAACATGATATCTAGCATAGGTGCATTTACTTATGGTGCGGCTCAATTGCTGTTTTTGTTTAACGTGGTTAGGACTATTCGTTCTGGTACGCCGGTCAGCGAGCCAAAAACCTGGGAAGGTGCGGAAGGATTGGAGTGGACTTTACCTACACCTGTTCCCTATCATACGTTCTCAACCCCGCCGACAATAAAATAATACACAGAGGAGAAAAACATGTCGACTAGTCCGGTCAAAAAGACCCTAGTCAAGCTTCTAGTTGGAGCGGTCGGCATGTTTGTATTTGCTATTTTTGTCATGCCGCCACTGTATTATGTTTTGTGTGATTTAACTGGTATTGGCGGTAAGACCGGTGGTCGTTACGAGGTTCAAGATGCCTCTATAGATATTACCCGTAGCGTTAAGGTGCAGTTTATTACGACCAACAACGGCTCTATGCCATGGGACTTTTCTCCTAAAATTACTGAAATAATAGTGCACCCTGGAGAGCCTACAGCTGTTGCATTTTATGCAAGGAATCGAACATCAAAGGATATGGTGGCGCAAGCGATACCAAATGTGTCTCCGTTTAGCGCAACGAAATATTTCCATAAAACGGAGTGCTTTTGTTTTAACGAGCAGCCTTTAGATGCATGGAGTGAAACAGATATGCCTTTAGTGTTTATTGTAGATAAAGACATACCAAAATCTGTAAACACAATTACATTGTCATACACATTGTTTGATATAACTAACCGTGAAGACCCGCCGGTCGCACAATTGAATTAATGAATTTAGCTGCGTTATAGCGCAGAAGAAGGAGAAAAATAATGTCAACTGAAGGCAGCTATTACGTTCCAGAGTCCAGCAAACTACCTGTTTTTGCAGCAACAGGGTTAGGGCTCATTGCACTTGGTGCAGGATCTTGGGTCCAAGGCCAGAGCCCCTGGGTTTTTTTGGCGGGCGCATTAGTGCTGGCATTTACTCTGTACGCTTGGTTTGCCCTGGTAATAAAAGAAAATATCGCAGGGATGAACAGTGATCAGCTAAAGCGCTCCTATGTTTGGGGAATGGGTTGGTTTATTTTTTCTGAAGTAATGTTTTTTGCCGTATTTTTTGGCTCACTATATTATATTCGTGCGCTAGTACTACCTTGGCTAGGCGGGGAGGCAACAGAAAATGAACTATTATGGGCTGGATTTGAGCCAACTTGGCCTCTCATGGTAACGCCTGATCAGGCTACAAATGGGGATGCTGCTCAATTTTTAGGTCCAGAGCAGAATATGAGTTTTCCTGGCTGGGATAAAATCTTACATTGGCTCCCATTGTGGAACACAATTATTCTATTAAGCTCTAGTGTTACTGTACATATTGCGCATACAGGGATTAAAAATAATGACCGCAAGAAGTTTAACTTGTGGCTAGGCATTACAGTTTTCTTGGGTATAATTTTTCTGATCCTTCAGGCAGAAGAGTATATTGAAGCATATAACCATATGGGTCTGACTCTGTCTTCGGGTATATATGGCACCACCTTCTTTATGTTGACAGGATTCCATGGTGCGCATGTGACATTTGGGACAATTATGTTGTTTGTGCAATGGGTGCGAGGCCTTAAAGGACATTTTAACGATAAAGATCAATTTGGTTTTGAGGCGGCATCTTGGTATTGGCATTTCGTTGACGTTGTGTGGGTGGGCTTGTTTTTGTTCGTGTATATTCTGGCTTAGCATAAGGTTGACGCTAAACCGACAGAAAGCGGTCAGGAATCCCCTGACCGTTTTTAGTTTAAAGAAAAGTAAGTATATTTAATATGTCTAGGGTTTTGGTGTTGGGGAGAGAACGCGCTCCGGATGTAGTTGTTTGTCCCACGGAGCCTTGCTGCCAAGCTGTCCTGAATAGATTCCCCAGATAATTGTTGCCACTAGCGCTACAGCGAGAAAAATACGGACTCCTAAAGCGTAAAGTGTTCTCTTTCTGGTGTTTCCAACATCTTTCATTAGAAAGACTAGTGCGCTACTAAGGCTCACGATAATACCTATAAATAATAAGACAATAATAAATTTTAGAAGCACGGACATTCCTTTTTGGGCGCGAAAATGATAATTATAGCTTATTCCGCCTATATTCTAAAATCGGCAGTACCAGAACTTAGCAGCCACTATAAAGTAATTTGTTGTTAGCAAAAAGGCTACGTGATGACGCTACAGACTGATAAAAATCAAATGAAGCTCCGTTTTCAATGGGATTTGAATTGGAAGATTATGCTGTTTGCAGCATTTTTTTTACCAGTCACTATAAGCCTTGTATTCTGGCAGGTTGATAGGGCTGATGAGAAGCGCCAGTTACTAGAGATGTATAAGTATCGTGCTGAGGCTCAGCCGGTTCCAATTTCTTCTGCACAGAAGGTCTACTTTAATCAAAACACCGAAGTAGACCATTTGGGTTATGTGAGAGTAGAGGTGAACGGACAGTATGATCACAGCTCCACTTTGTTGTTGGATAATCGCGTGCGTGGCGGACGTCCAGGATATGAAGTGATCAGCCCTTTTCAAACAACCGAAGGCTATTCCATTTTAGTTAATCGTGGCTGGATTCCTGCAGATTTAGACCGTAGAATTTTGCCTGAAATACCAAGTATTCCAGGTAATATCAGCTTAGTTGGCTACTTGTACCGCCCTCCAGGAAAACAGATTATGCTAGGCGAAGATCCATGGGTTAAGGGAGAAAGTCGGATTGTTATACAAAGTATGAATCCCGAGATTATCTCCAGCAAATTAGGAGACAAATTTTACGACTACAGCCTTAGATTGGATGCAAGAGAGCCAGGAGCGCTGATGACGGGTTGGTTTGTGGTAAATGTTCAGCCAGGAAAGCATGTAGGTTACGCCTACCAGTGGGGGGCCTTGGCGTTGGCTCTAATAATCCTAGCAATTTTTGCTAATTCTAACCTTGGGCTTTTTATTAGCTCTAGGCGTAAATGATTACTATTGTTCAAGTGGAGAAAAATGGTGAAGCAAGGGAATACAAAAAATCAATGGCAGGTTTGGTTTATGATACTAATGCTGGGAGGCGTTATTATCGCAGGGTTCTTGATATACCCGAAGACGGAAGATCAGCGGAATCGATTGCTAGAAAAATTAGGGACCACCAATTATGGAGATTTTGTGGTGCCTCCAGCGCCAATAACGGGCTTAAATTTTAAAAATGATGAAGATAATGCGTGGATTTTAGCAGACCAAAAACCTAAGTGGAGAATGATTATTGCTGGCGATGGAGAATGCGTGGATCACTGCAGAGAGTTAATTTATTTAACTCGACAGATTCATATCAGTCTAGGGAAATATAGTCGTCGATTCGAGCGATTGTACCTTGCCTTGGATCAACAGCTCGTCGATGAGACCTCTGCATATTTAAAACTGAACCACCCTTTTCTAAAAGTTATATATGGCAGTAGAGAAGAATTTGAGGTGCTGTTGAAAAACACAAATACTCCTTTTGGTTCAAAAAATCCAGATCTCATTCGAGCATACTTGGTTGATCAGCAAGGACTGGTAATGATGTCTTATAGCTTAGCCAACAAAGGAAATGAAATCATAGAAGACATTGAACACTTAATGAAATATTCTGCCCAGTAACTTATGGCTGACAACCTACGAACTACAAACCCTTTGATGACCTGAGAGTATAAAACTAGTGTTAATTTTTTATGCCAAAAACTCTCGCAGACCGGGATTTTTATTAGCATTTTTGTCTACAGCCCTTGCTTTGATAGTTGCAGCTCTCGGAGTATATAGTCGTTTTACAGACACTGGGTTTGATTGCTCAGGATGGTTGGATTGTGATGGCGGCTTTTCTGTCATGCGTGAAAATACACTCGAGGTATTCAAGCACTACTTTAGTGCGGGCGGCTGGACAGAGATAACGCATCAATTGCTGTCTGCTGTGTTGACGCTCTTGGTCATCTGGTTGGCTGTCAATTCATGGCGTCTTCGCGAAGATGACAGCTACCCTTTTAGGCTGCCAACGTTTATTTTATTTTTAGCTGCATGGCAATCTATGCTGGGCATGTGGTCTGTTGATTTGGTTCTTTGGCCTCAGGCAGCACTAATCCACTTATTGGGCGGCATGGTTATTTGCGCGTTGCTTTGGTTGCTAGCCTTAAGGCTTGATGGCACGTATTGGGTGGCGTCAAAAGAAATTATCTCTAGATTAGATCAAATTAAACCGTGGATAACTTTAGCTATTATAATAGTTTTAATAGAGATTGTCTTGGGTGGCTGGACAAGCGTAAAGTTTGCTGCCTTTGCATGCTCAGATTTTCCATCTTGTCAAAATGCATGGTGGCCA
>CAWUVO010000009.1:0-4859 GCA_963925965.1 uncultured Porticoccus sp.
CTCCAGTTCACTTAAAACAGAACTCAATAATGACATGCCCTTATCTAAAGTTTTTTCATATTGCCGCTCCTCTTTTAGCAGCACTTCTTCAACATGCGTACGGGCCTCAATAAGCTCTGGGTAGGCATCCCCCATTACATCGACCAGATCTGATGCTAGATCATGAAAAAATGGTTGATTTTGACCCAGCTGGTTACCATGGCGAATCGCTCGACGAATAATACGACGCAATACATAGCCTCGACCCTCGTTAGACGGCAACACTCCATCTACAATTAAAAAACTACAAGAACGGATATGATCAGCTATCACTCTTAATGATTTATTTTCTAAATCACTAGTCCCTGTTGCCTTAGCTGCGGCTTTCAGTAATGTCTGAAAAAGATCTATATCATAATTATTATGCACGCCCTGCATAACTGCAGTGATACGCTCAAGTCCCATTCCAGTATCAATGGAGGGTTGCGGTAAAGGCTCCATAGTGCCGTCAGTTTTCCGGTCATACTGCATGAAAACTAAATTCCATATCTCAATATAGCGATCAAGAGCATCATCGTGACTACCAGGCGGTCCGCCAGGAATATTCTCCCCGTGATCGTAAAAAATCTCAGAGCAGGGACCACAGGGTCCTGTGTCTGCCATCTGCCAAAAATTATCTTCGCCTAATCTGGAAAAACGGTCTGGGCTTACCCCTATCTCGTCCAACCATATACTTGCCGCCTCATCATCTGACTCATGAACAGTAATCCACAGGCGCTCCTTAGGTAACTTCAACTCTTCTGTCAAAAACTGCCAAGCAAGTCTGATTGCATCACGTTTGAAGTAGTCCCCAAAGCTAAAATTTCCCAGCATTTCAAAAAAAGTATGATGTCGTGCTGTATACCCTACATTCTCTAGGTCGTTATGTTTTCCTCCAGCCCTCACACAACGCTGGGATGAAGTGGCGCGCACATAACTACGGCTCTCATTCCCCAAAAAAATATCTTTAAACGGAACCATGCCAGCATTTGTAAACAACAACGTTGGATCATTTGCAGGAATCAAACTGCTGCTAGCTACCAGTTCGTGGTTCTGGCGTTCAAAATATTTAAGGAATGCATTACGAATTTCAGCAGTTTTCATAACTAGTTAAACCCTACAGCTTTATCCAGGCTGTTTTAAAATGATAACGTTACACAGCCAAATATGGCTGGCCTTTATTCACAAGTTACGTTGCAGACATCAAGGCTTTATCAGAAGCTCAGGCTATTTTCCACGAACTTTTTATTGCCGAGCAAGTGCAGGTGCAAATGAAAAACCGTTTGTCCAGCGCCTGCACCATTGTTTATTACTACGCGGAAGGCTTCATCAATACCAGTTTTTTTGGCCATATCATTAGCTACCGCCAGCAAGTGTCCCAGCAACTCTTTATCATCAAGATCGGCTTTTACTAACATCGGAATAGGTTTCCTCGGAATGACTAACAAATGTGTGGATGCCTGAGGAGCAGCATCTTTTATAACAATACAATGCTCATCTTCATACATAATATCAGTAGGAATATCGCCAACCATGATTTTTTCAAACAGTGTTTTATCTGCCATTTTTTACTACAACCTTACGCTTGATTCTAATTTTTTAGCTACTGCTTATCCTAATTTCTCATCCGCGGTTAACTGACGTGCTTCTGTTTCAAGCATAATCGGGATGTCGTCTCGTATAGGATAAGCAAGCCCGCTAAGGCGACAAATCAGCTCATTGTGTTCTTTGCCATACTCTAAGGGCCCTTTGCTCACGGGGCACACCAAAATACCTAGCAACTTCTTATCAATCATAGCGCTCTCCGAAATAAATTATTGCTATCAGCAAGATAAGTTTAAGCCAAAAACAGCCGTAAAACTATGTCTCCAGAGCAGACAAAAGATGTAGGTCCAAAGAATTACTTTCTTGGTCTAATAGTTACGGAATTAAGCCCACGCTTAATTAAAAAAATTAATCGTCCACAGACGATAAATACTTTAACACTAACTCTGGGTCCAGTCTTACCTCGAACCAATTAATGCGCCAATCCAAATGAGGTCCACTCGCCCTTCCTGTGGCGCCAACTTTGGCTATTACATCACCTTTTTTGACTTTTTGACCGACAGATGACAACACCTCGCTCAAATGGATAAACGTTGAGCTAACACCATAACCATGATTAATAATTAATGTTCCGCCAGAATAGAACATATCATGATGAACCAGTTCGACTATTCCCGGCGCCGGGGCATAAACACTGGCACCTACTGGGGCTGCAATATCTAAGCCATAATGAGGATTACCCGGGGATCCATTATATACTCTACGACTACCATAAACCCCTGTAATTCTTCCCTCCAAAGGCATCCTAAACCCTGATAAGAAGTCCAAAATTTCTGTATCTTTGTTTCTAGCAAACCTAACTTCAACTGCCTCTTTACGAATTCTTTCAATCACATCAATGGGCGGTGTAACTGTTTTTTGAGGAACGCCAAATACCTGTTCTTCCTGGTATTTTCGTTGTAATACTGGAAATATATAGTTTTTCTGCTTGCCATCGAGAGTACTGAAAGTAGTTAAAGTAATCTCTGATGGCGCATTCCGCCCTAGCCCAAAGACATATAGGCCGTTATCGTCAACCCGTACCTTTCGACCCATAACTTCTAGCTTTAAGCCTGGAGCAATATGGCCAACCACCAAAGATCCCTGCGTTAGGGTTTCTTGCAATTTAAACCCATAGGTATTGGATACCAAACAAAAAACTGTCGATATCAGCGCACATCGAAAGCAAGCCGCTACCCCATGGAAATAATTATATTTTAAGTATTCTTTCAATTGGTTTACTCGTCATCATTTAAAACATGCAGATATATGATCTGACTTAAATCCCCGATATTGCAGAAAACTGCTACGTTTTACTTTATCAGAAAATTCATCGCAAGCACCAGATCCATATTTTTTACTCAACGCCTCTTTTGCTAGGCAGAACCAATTCGCCCCGCTTTCAATCAAAGCTAACTCAGTAATATTTTTGCTTACACCGCGATATTTTAGTTCGGCTTGGATGCGGACAGGGCCATATCCGCGTCTTATTCGGGCAGCCACAAGCATCTCAGCAAATCTCTGATCGGATTGAAGATTTTGCTGTCCTAGTGTGACTACAATTCCCTCGACTAGATCAGAGTTATCTGGAAATCTCTCAGTTAACTTGCTCAATAATTCAATAAAAGAATGCTCTCGACGAGCAAGCAAAGATAGCGCTCGATATCTAATAACGCTTAATGGATTATCATTACTTAAGTTTGTCATGGGTAAATAGTTGGATTTCCTGCCTCCATACATTAATGATCATATTTTATTTTATTTTATGATAAGTCATAAAAAAACCGTATCTTAAGAATAAAGTACGGTTTATTTTATGTAAAAGAATACTTAATAAAATGTAATCTTAAGTTTCTACTTCATCTTTTGCACTATCATCTTTCTCTACTTTACTTTTCTTCTCTACTGCAGGCATTAACTGAGCTCGAATCTTTTGCTCTATCTCGCTTGCTACGTTAGAATTTTCACGCAAATACTCACACGCATTTGACTTACCTTGGCCGATCTTATCACCATTATAGGCATACCATGAGCCAGCCTTTTCAACTAAACCGCACTGGACCCCAAGATCTATAACTTCACCTAACTGGTTGATTCCTTGACCATAAAGAATCTGGAATTCACACTGCTTAAATGGGGGAGCAATTTTGTTTTTAACAACCTTAACCCGCGTTTCATTTCCAATGATCTCGTCGCCTTCTTTGACCGCCCCTATTCGACGAATATCTAAGCGTACAGATGAATAAAATTTTAATGCATTTCCACCTGTGGTAGTTTCTGGATTTCCAAACATTACGCCTATTTTCATGCGAATTTGATTAATGAAAATTACAAGGCAATTTGCATTTTTTATATTTCCAGTTAACTTGCGCAATGCTTGCGACATTAATCTTGCCTGCAAACCTACATGATGGTCCCCCATATCTCCTTCAATTTCAGCACGAGGAGTTAGTGCGGCTACCGAGTCTATTACTAGTACATCAATAGTTCCAGACCTAACCAGCATGTCAGTAACTTCTAATGCTTGCTCCCCTGTATCTGGTTGTGAGACAAAAAGATCATCAACCTTAACGCCTAATTTTTCTGCATAAATAGGGTCCAATGCATGCTCTGCATCAATAAAAGCACAAGTCCCTCCAACTTTTTGCGCCTCAGCAATAACCTGCAAAGTTAATGTAGTTTTTCCCGAGGATTCAGGTCCGTATATTTCTACTATTCGACCTTTGGGTAATCCCCCTATTCCTAGACATATGTCCAGCCCCAAAGATCCTGTGGAGATCGCTGGCACGGCTTGATGCTCTTTGTCACCCATCCGCATCACTGTTCCTTTACCGAATTGTCGTTCGATTTGTGCCAGTGCAGCCTGCAGAGCTTTTTCTTTGTTGGGTTCCATAATTACTTCCTTTTTAGCCTTTTGAAAATTGAATAACTGCCACTTGATTTGTAAATTTTTAAGTAGCTTAACTTAAATTTTTTATACTGTATAGCCATACAGTATTCCATTTTTTGAGCCTCTTAATCTAGGACTAATAAAACCTATGCTACTTCAATAAAAATTATTACTGATTTGTAGTTTTTTTTCTAACCATTTTTTAAGTCACGTATGGGCTGTTCGGCTAAGTTAAAGAAAGCGTTATAACTGTTTCGTAATGATAGGTTCCTGGAAATAAATCAATTAAATGGATTTTCTTAATTGTGTATTTATGCACCAATTTCTGCAAATCTCTAACCATGGTTGCCGCATTACAACTCACGTA
>CAWUVO010000010.1:0-7621 GCA_963925965.1 uncultured Porticoccus sp.
AAGCCCCTAAATCTGTCCGACATTAATTGATGCATGAGTCCGCCACTTAAGTTAGTTGTCAGGCTATGTTACTTGCCATTGCCTCATTTCGCCTGCCCCAAGCGGGGTGATTGTATTTTTCATAAAAGGTAATTTAGTAGGGTTTTTCCAGGGCATTTTTTTTAGCGTGATAGTATCGATATTGCGAGGGAGCCCATAGAAGTCCGGACCATGATGGCTAGCAAAACTTTCAAGTTTATCAAGAGCCCCAGCTAACTCAAAGGCTTCTGCATAGAACTCAATAGCTGCATGATTTGAGTAACAGCCGGCGCAACCGCATGCATTTTCTTTGCTGCATGTTGTATGTGGCGCGGAATCAGTTCCAAGAAAAAATCTAGAATCGCCGCTAGTAGCCGCAGCAATTAGTGCTTTTTGGTGGACATCTCGTTTCAGAATAGGCAAGCAGTAGTAATGAGGCTTAATTCCACCTGCAAGCATGTGGTTGCGGTTATATAGAAGATGTTGGGGGGTAATAGTTGCAGCCAACCCGTGAGATCTTTCAGCTACAAATTGTGCGCCTTCCTTTGAGGAAATATGCTCAAGAACAATATTGAGTTCGGGAAAATTATGGATTAGTTTTTGTAACTGTTGGTCTATAAAAACAGCCTCGCGATCAAAAATATCAACGTTATGGTCATTAACTTCGCCATGAAGCAGCAAGGGTATTGCTTCTTTTTCCATTTGTGAGAGAACGGAGGCGATGTTGCTTAGTTTTGTGACCCCTGAATCAGAATTTGTTGTGACGCCAGCAGGATAGTATTTGCATGCGAAGATTTGACCAGAGGCTTTAGCTTGACTGATTTCTTCTGGTTTTGTATTGTCAGTAAGATATAAGACCATCATGGGCTGCCACAATGAACCAGTCGGCCGGCTCTCTAAGATACGATTACGGTAAGCTATAGCTTGCTTGGTATTCATCACTGGTGGGTTTAAATTGGGCATGACAACAGATCTGCCGAAGTATCGTGCAGCGTCTGGTACAGTATGAATTAATGCTTCATTGTCTCGCAAATGAACATGCCAATCATCTGGTCGAGTTATTGTTATTTGCATTTTATTTGTCATGTTTGCTGCGTTTCTGATCACTTTTTAGTTAGAGTCGGTACTGAATGCTACCGGAATCTAGATATGCTTTGTAGTAAATAGCACATAATTATAACCTTTCTTATTGGCATGCTTATTGTTTTCTGTGTTTATTATCGCCTGTTTGTTGTGAAACTTGCCAACAGCATATTAGAATAGTGAGTATTTGTGGTTGTCAAAGTTGTCTAATCAGGAGTTTATTTATAGTGTCCGATATCAAGAAGGTGGTTTTAGCTTACTCTGGAGGTCTTGATACCTCAGTAATTGTCAAATGGCTACAAGAAACATATCAGTGTGAGGTGGTAACTTTTACAGCCGATATTGGCCAGGGGGAGGAAGTGGAGCCTGCAAGGCTCAAAGCTGAAGCTTTAGGTGTTAAAGAGATCTATATAGATGATTTGCGTGAAGAGTTTGTTCGCGATTACGTATTTCCCATGTTTCGTGCAAATGCTATTTATGAGGGCGAATACTTGCTGGGCACTTCAATTGCGCGCCCTTTAATTGCCAAGCGGTTAATTGAGATTGCTAACGAAGTAGGCGCTGATGCCATATCCCATGGCGCAACAGGCAAGGGGAATGATCAGGTGCGTTTCGAGCTAGGTGCTTATGCTTTAAAGCCAGGAATCAAGGTGATCGCTCCGTGGCGTGAATGGAATTTGAACTCAAGAGAAAAACTGATGGATTACTGTGAAGTCCATCAAATCCCTGTTGATTTTTCTGGAAAAAAGAAAAAATCACCTTACTCAATGGATGCAAATTTACTGCATATTTCGTATGAAGGTGGGGTTTTGGAAGATCCGTGGATGGAGTCAGAAGAGGATATGTGGCGCTGGACGGTTTCTCCAGAGAAGGCGCCTGAAAAGCCCACTTACATAGAGCTCAGTTACGAAAAAGGAGATATTGTTGCAATTAATGACCAGTCCATGTCTCCGGCAGAAGTGCTAACCTATTTAAATAAAGTGGGTGGCGGCAACGGTATAGGTAGGCTGGATATAGTTGAAAATCGTTATGTTGGCATGAAGTCTCGGGGTTGTTATGAAACCCCAGGCGGCACAATTATGTTGCGTGCGCATAGAGCTATTGAATCACTCACCCTAGATCGCGAATCGGCGCATCTGAAAGACAGTCTGATGCCTAAATATGCAGAGATTGTTTATAATGGATACTGGTGGTCACCAGAACGTTCAATGCTTCAGGGGCTGATCGATGCTACACAGGACGTAGTTAACGGAACCGTGCGATTGAAGTTATACAAAGGCAATGTTGTTGTAGTGGGTCGCAAGTCGGAAGACAGTTTATTCGATGAAAAAATTGCCACCTTCGAAGATGACGATGGGGCTTACGATCAAAAAGATGCTGAGGGTTTTATAAAGTTGAATGCATTACGCCTAAGGATTGCTGCAAATAAGGGTCGAAAACTAGGCTGATATTTACAGTAAGATCAATTCCTAGGCTGTTTAAAAAAGTATTTAGCCGGAGAAAATTCAATATATGCGCTTACTACATACCATGTTGCGTGTTGGAGATCTCAATCGATCTGTGTATTTCTATACTAATATTCTAGGCATGAAGTTGCTGAGAACGAAAGATTATCCTGAAGGTGAATTCACATTAGCTTTTTTGGGTTATGACAACGAATCAGCTAGCACTGTTCTTGAGTTAACCCATAACTGGAATATAAATCATTATAACCTAGGCGATGGATATGGACATATTGCTATTGGGGTGCGAGATGTCTATAGCGCTTGTGAGCAGATAAGAGCTTCTGGTGGGGTTATTGTGCGTGAACCCGGCCCCATGAAATATGGTAGCACCCTGTTAGCTTTTGTGGAAGATCCTGATGGCTATAAAATAGAGTTATTGTCCGAAGATGAAGCATAACTATCTGGTGGGTATTGAATGAGTATAGTTTTTTTAAATCATGCCTATCTTCCTGTGGGGGAAGCTAAAATATCACCAATGGATAGAGGGTTTTTGTTTGGGGACAGTATTTATGAGGTGTTACCCTCATACAACGGCGAGATAATTGGATTTAACCTTCACATTAATCGCTTGAATAGGAATATGTCTGCAATAGGCATTAGATTGGAATGGTCTCATGACGAATGGATGAAGGTGTGCAAAGCCCTTCTTGAAAAGAATGGTCTTGGTAGTTTGGGTATTTACTTACAAGTAAGTCGGGGCACATCTCCTGTGCGTTCACATGCTTACACAAAAGATATTGATCCGACAGTTTTTGCTTTTTCTTTTGAAATTACCCCGGAACAGTCGGCAAGCAAGTCGAAGGTGACCCCTTACAGGGTGGCTACAAGCCTCGATCTTCGGTGGGCTCGTTGTCAAATTAAATCTACGGCATTATTAGGCAATGTTATGCATTTCCAGCATGGACATCAAAAAGGTTTTAACGAGACGCTGCTTTATAATGACCACAATGAATTGACAGAGGGCAGTACCTGTAATGCCTACATTGTTAAAGATGGGGTAATTTCTACACCACCACTAGATAACCACGTTTTACCAGGGGTTACTCGACACATCTTGCTGGATCTTTTGCAAAAAAATGACTCCATGCGAATTGAGGAGCGAGTTATCTTAATGGATGAAGTGTTTGCTGCTGACGAAGTTTGGGTGACTAGTTCCTCTAAAGAGATAATCCCAGTTATTGAGGTTGACGGCAAGACAATCGGAAGCGGTGAGGTTGGAGATGTATGGTTGGCCGCGCAAAAAATTTACTCTATCGGAAAAAGAGGCTATTAAGATAGCTAGCTTTTCTATTTTTATGTAAGCTCGTTTATGCGATAAGTGCCTATAAATGGCTGCGAAGGAGTGTTACCGCATCATGTCTCGCCCCACTAAAGCATTAATTGATCTGGATGCATTGAGATATAATTGCAGTCTAGCCAACAGCCTGTCTTCTTGCTCCAAAACGATGGCAGTTATCAAGGCTGACGCATATGGACATGGCGCCCTAGCTGTTGCTCAGGCGCTTAAGGATGTTGTGGCAGCTTTTGGTGTTGCTTCGACAGAAGAGGCTGTCGAGCTTCGTGACGGTGGAGTTAAAAATCCAATTCATTTGCTTGAAGGCACATTTTCTGATGATGAGGTTATGCTCGCCTCAGAATATGGATTTTCTCTTTCGTTGGTCAATGAAAGTCAAAAAAGAGCCATACTTGGCGCCAAACTTGCTTCTCCATTAGATGTTTGGATTGATGTTGATACAGGAATGCATCGTCTTGGTATAGCCCCAAAAGATTTGCTAGCCACCTATCAAGAGCTGTTGGCTTCAAGCAATGTGACAAAAAATATTGTTTTGGCTACCCATTTTGCTTGTGCTGATGATGCAAATAATGACTTCACAGCAATACAGTTAGCTCGCATTAATGAAGCAATGAATGGACTCTCTGTGCCTACCAGTTTTGCTAACTCAGCAGGGTTGCTGGATTGGCCGGAAACGAGATCGGACTGGAATCGATTGGGTCTCATGCTTTATGGAAGCTCACCACTTATATCACATCAGAATGAAGCTGCTACCTTGCAATCAGTCATGACGCTAAGATCTGAAGTTATTGCTCTTCGTTCTATCGAGGCCGAAGAAACGGTGGGCTATGCCGCCACTTGGACAGCTCGCCGTAAGACAGCTATTGCTACTGTGGCAATAGGTTATGGCGATGGCTACCCTTTTGGTGCATCAAATGGTACGCCGGTATTGATTCGCGGACAACGGTGCCCCTTAGCTGGCCGAGTCTCCATGGATATGATTACAGTAGATGTAACAGATCTCCCGTCTGTAGAAATGGGAGATGAAGTTATTCTTTGGGGAAAAGAGCTTTCTGTTAATGAGATTGCCGAAAATTCTGGCACCATTAGTTATGAATTACTCGCACGGATGCCTTCTCGCACTCCTCGAGTTTATACAGAAGATCGTACTAGGTAATCAAACCATATTCTTTCCTAAGTATCTCTATGATTTCAGCCTTCGGGTTCTCTGATAGACCTATTTTTTCACCGGTAATCTTTTCGGCAATAGAAGTGTAAGTTTTTGATACAGCCATTAGCATTTCTTCTGGCAGGTCGGTATCTCTGGCAATGGCTTGGCGTTCATCCATACGATCTTTATTTAATAATATATCAGGGTCGGGAAAATAGTTAAGCAGCGATTGACGAAAATATTCTTTTGAATTTTCTATTATTTTCCCATCTCTATAGCTGGGCCCATCCCAGATTCTGGAAGAATCAGGCGTACCAACTTCATCCATATAGATCAGCTTCTCATTTCCTTTCTTGTCTGTAATGTAACCAAATTCAAATTTTGTATCCACAAAAATTTGATCTAACTTAGCTAGCTCAGCGCTTATGACGTCAAAGCCCTGCGTTAGTAGTGTTTCATAAAAATTGATATCAGAGATATTTTTAAAACTAAAAGCTTGATAGTTGGAAATAATGTCAGCCCGAGTGATGTTGACATCATCTGCTTCGGGTATACCCGGCAGGCCTTTTAAAATCCCTTTAGTTGATGGTGTAATCAAAAGCTCAGGGAGTCTCTGGTCTTTTTTTAGTTCATTTTTAATTTGGATCCCGCAAAATTCACGCTCACCTTTAGAGTACGCTCTCCACATAGAGCCAGTGATATATTGCCTACATATAGCTTCAATCATTAAAGGCTCTGCTTTTTGTACTATCCAGACAAAGGGGTGAGGAATATCAAGAATATGACTATCAGCTAAATTTTTTTCGCGGAACAACTTAAACCAATAATTAGAAATAGCATTGAGCGAGGCCCCTTTCCCTGGCACCCCATTCATCTCCCTTTCTCCATGCCAAATACAGTCAAATGCAGAAATTCGATCGCTAATGATCATAACTGCCAATGGAGCATCAGGGGCTAAATTGTAGCCCTTTTTCTCTATTAATCGCTGGCTATCTTCGGATGTGAGTGAATACACTGAGCGGACTTTTCCACTATGAATTGGTCTATCTGTGCGTATGGGCAGATCATTATTAATAGCTAGTATTTTGTCAGCAAGGGCCATTCTAAATCATCCTATCCTGTTATTTTTTTGATTGCGCTGTTCATAATTGGGTTTTTTTGGCACGAAATTCTACCAGATGATACTTGCGTTGTTACATATTTCGATCTCTTGGCGCTAAAATTAAGAATTTAGCTGGGCCTGACTGCATATTTTCCGCTACCTTGTAGAAAAATTACTATTGCTCCAATAAGGTAAAAACCCTGAAGTTCTAGAGTCCAGCCACCATAGCTGTTGGTTTGTAATAACTGATGGCTATGGAATAGAAGAATGGCAAATACCATGTTGATGGCTATTATAAATGCTCCAGCGCGTGTTTTAAGGCCGATGATGATCATCAGAGGAGCAAGAACTTCGCCCAAGTAGACACCGTAAGATAGGAGAGACGGCAGGTTAAAATCTGCTAGATTTCCTTCTATTCTTTCGATTGACGAAGGGTCTATTATTTTGTCTATACCGTGAAATAGGAGCAATACTCCCACAGCTAAACGTAGGGATAACTTGGCGAGAGATTCACTATGAAGCATGGCTTTACCTTATTTTAGAACTAAAAATTTATATTGAGGTGTTAGTTTTATTGAAAAAGAGAATTTTTGCTAGACCATTTTTTATTTTTTTTAGGGTGGTTTGATGTCTTGGTGGTCATATCACTACAAGGTATCATGGCATCTGATTTAACTGACAATATGCCTACTTGGGTATTCTGTGGAGACTGGGAATGATTATCAAGCCAAAAGTTCGTGGATTTATGTGTATTACTACGCATCCGTTAGGTTGTGATGCGAATGTCAAAGAGCAAATTGACTACATTAAAGGTAATGGGGCTTTTTGCGGACCAAAACGAGTATTGGTAATTGGGTCCTCCACAGGATATGGATTGGCTGCTCGTATTGGCGCTGCATTTGGAAGCGGTGCTGCTACTTTGGGGATATTTTTCGAAAAAGAGGGTAGTGAGAAAAAAACAGGAACAGCTGGCTGGTACAATTCAGTCGCTTTTCATAAGTATGCTGAATTGGATAACTTATATGCTAAAAGTATTAATGGAGATGCATTTTCTGATGAGATCAAGCAAAAAACAATTGAAACTATCAAAGCTGATTTTGGTCAGATAGACCTTGTTATTTATAGCTTGGCATCCCCCCGTAGGCAGCATCCAAAAACTGGGGAGGTTTTTAATTCGACACTGAAACCCATTGGAAAAAATGTTACGTTGCGTGGCATTAATACTGATAAAGAAGAGATACAAGAGTTTAGTCTTGACGCCGCTAGCGAAGAAGATATTGCCCAAACTGTTGCGGTGATGGGGGGTGAAGATTGGGAAATGTGGATGAAGTCACTCAATGATGCTGGAGTTTTGGCCAAAGGGGCAAGCACTACTGCATTTACTTACGTGGGCGAAAAAGCCACATGGGACCTTTACTGGAATGGCACTATTGGACGCGCTAAAAAAGATTTAGATAAAAAAGTAGAGG
>CAWUVO010000011.1:0-4854 GCA_963925965.1 uncultured Porticoccus sp.
AAGAATACGATCTTTCAGGGCATCTGGAGAAAATCCACCAAAAACTACAGAGTGAACGGCGCCAATGCGTGCGCAAGCAAGCATGGCATAAACCGCCTCTGGGATCATAGGCATATAAATGCACACTCTATCTCCCTTTTGTACTTTGCGAGACCTAAGCACATTGGATAATTTATTCACTTGGTCGCTTAGCTTCTGATAGGTAATTTTTTGGCTATTTTTAGGGTTATCGCCTTCCCAAATAATGGCCGTTTGATTTCCTTTGGTGTCCAAGTGTCTATCAATGCAGTTAACTGTGACATTTAACAAGCCTCCAGAAAACCAAGCAGCTTCACCTGTACCAAAATTATAAGAATTAACCTGGTCCCAAGACTTTTTCCAATCTAAGAAATCTTTTGCTTGTTTGGACCAAAAACTATCTGGGCTATCTATGGACTCACGATACATTTCTTCATACATCTCAATATTTATATGAGCTTTGCCTGTAAATTCCTTATGAGCAGGATACACCTTGACTTTTGACATTGATCACTCTCCCGCTATAATTTCTTATCTTAGAACTCAAATCACCATCACTAACATCTGTCAATTGAAACAACATGTCATACAAATTAAATCAGTCTCTAAAATTATCAAACTGAAAGGGTTGACCGAGATCCGCGCTGCGAATTAACGCAATGACAGCCTGCAAGTCGTCCCTATTTTTACCGGTAACTCGTAACTTTTCACCCTGAATAGCAGACTGAACCTTTATCTTCGCATCTTTTACTAACTTAATGATTCTTTTGGCCATTAATTGATCAATACCCTGTTTGAACCGAATCTTTAAAGAAAACGTTTTTCCGCTGTGCAGTGATTTTTCCTCGGGGTCAATAACATAAGGGTCAATCTTTCTTTTCACTAAATTTCCTCGCAACATGTCTAACAATTGTTGGCACTGGAAGTCAGCTTCAGCAGAAAGAATCACCTCGCCATTATTAAGCTCAGCATGCGCACCAACGCCTCTAAAATCAAAACGTGTAGCTATTTCACGAACAGTATTATCTGTGGCATTGCGAATTTCCTCTAGTTCTACTTCTGAAATAATATCAAATGAAGGCATTAAAAAAATCCTAGTAAGCTATTAACGAGCAGTTACCTAATTATCAAAAAAAATCTCAAGGTTTTTAGCTTGAGACCTTATGACTATTTTTCAAGCAATGGCAGGACAATTAGCAATCTTGATTCTACGCTAGAGCGCCTGGACGGGTATCGTGTTAGTTGTGCGGTCAACAGAGTTATCTGCATGCAGATAAACTAGTCTTGGTCTGTGCTCGACAGCCTCATTTATCGTATATTGGGCATAAGCAGCAATGATAATTCGATCACCAACCTGACACTTTCTCGCAGCTGCACCATTCATCGAGATGATACCTGAGCCGGCTTCAGCTTTAATAATATAAGTAGTCAGCCGTTCGCCGTTATTAACATTATAAATATCAATTTGCTCAAATTCGCTCAACCCCGCAAGATCAAGTAAATTAGAATCAATGGCGCATGAGCCGTCATACCAAAGTTCTGCCTGGCTTATCGAACCCATGTGCAATTTAGCTTTCAATAAAGTGCTCAACATAGTCTATTCCTCTAGCTCAGGGAAATATTATCAATTAATCGAGCGGAGGAGCTATACATAGCCCCTAACACAATGATGTCTACATCATCAGTTCCCGCCATTTCAAGTGTTTTACTGTTACAAACAGCAACATAGTCGGGCTCGAAGCCTGCTTCATGTATTTGCTGAATTGCCTCTTTTTCAAGAGCCGTAAAATTTCTATCTCCTAAGCGTATTTTTTCAGCAATCCAACTCAAATTTTTATACAACTGGCCAGCATTGTGACGCTCTAAAATTGTTAAATAAGCATTACGCGAACTCATCGCTAGGCCATCTGTTTCGCGGTGAATACCAGCTTCAACGATATTCACTGGAAAACAAAGATCTTCAACCATGCGATGCAATATTGCCAACTGCTGGTAATCTTTTCTCCCTAGAATCATCTTGTCAGGCTGAATGATATTCAATAATTTTGATACTACAGTTGTTACTCCTTCAAAGTGTCCAGGTCGGCTCGCGCCACAGAGGTATTCAGTCATCGAAGAGCAGATAACTCGTGTCTGAGAATCCAAACCATTAGGATACATTTGATTTTCATCAGGATAAAAAAGCACATCACATGATACTTCTTGTAGTTTTTCACAATCTGTTTGAAAAGTCCTAGGGTATTTATCCCAATCCTCATGCAATCCAAACTGAAGGCCATTAACAAAAATGGAGCAGACGACTATATCACTTGTCTTTTGTGCTAGTTTTATTAGCTCTATGTGGCCCTGATGAAGATTTCCCATGGTCGGAACAAAACCAACTTTTTTTCCTTGAAGTCGAGCCTCATCAAGTGTCGATCTAATGCTTTTGATTGTTCGAAAAATCTCCATTCCTTGACCCCAAATACTTACTGATCAGAAGAGTAATCTCTAGCGAGATTTTCAAAGCGAGTATATTTGCCAATAAATGTTAACTCACAGGTTCCAATAGGCCCGTTTCTTTGCTTGCCAATAATAATTTCAGCGATCCCTTTTTTCTCAGTAGTTTGTTCGTTGTAAACCTCATCACGATAGATAAACACAACAACATCGGCATCTTGTTCAATTGCCCCAGACTCACGAAGGTCTGAATTAATAGGTCTTTTGTTGGGGCGCTGCTCCACATTTCGACTAAGCTGGGATAAGGCTAAAACAGGGCAGTGAAACTCGCGAGCTATATTTTTTAACTCTCGTGAAATTTGGGTGATTTCATTAGTACGGTTCTCAGTGGGAACGCTCCCGCTCATCAATTGCAGGTAATCCACCATGATCATACCAATATTTCCATGTTCGCGGGCTAATTGACGAATCCTGTTGCGCAGTTCCATCGGCGAAATACCTGGCGTGTCATCAATATAGAGAGGTCTATCCTTGAGGCGTGACGCGGCTTTGCTTAATCTAGGCCAATCATCATCAGATAAATTTCCTGAGCGTATTTTACGCTGATCAATTTTCCCCAAAGATGACATCATACGAATTATTAATTGGTTGGCAGGCATCTCCATGCTAAAAACAAGTACGGGTTTTTCTTGATTTAGAACTGCATGCTCAACCATATTCATAGCAAAAGAGGTTTTACCCATAGAGGGTCTTCCCGCTACGATAACCAAGTCTGATTTCTGCCAGCCGGAAGTCATGTTATCTAACTCTGCAAAGCCAGTACTTAGGCCTGTAATGTCAGATTCACTATTGAATAGCTCGTCTATACGCTCTAAAGATTCCTCGATTAGTGTGTTGATGCCCTGAAAACCACCAAGTTTAGGTCTATTTTCTATAATATCAGCGAGTTTTTTTTCTGCATCAGCTAAGAGCTTACTGCTATCCCAACCAAGAGGATTGTGGCCCTTTTTAACAATATCGCTGGCTGCGGTTATCAGCTGTCGAATTATTGAGCGCTCTAAAACTATTTGAGCATAAGCTATGACGTTGGCCGAGCTAGGCGTATTGTTAGCAAGTTCCACTAAGTAAGCGGCGCCACCAGCATGATCGAACTCATTGGTATTCTGAAGGGTTTCAGAAAGGGTGATAACATCCAGCGGCTTGCTTTCAATAGATAAAGCTCTCATGGTCTGAAATATCAGTCTATGGTCTTGAGAGAAGAAATCAGACTCGGCAACAAGTTCAGCAACAGCATCAAAAGATCCGTTGCTCAGCATCAGACCACCGAGCACAGCTTGCTCAGCCTCGATGGAGTGCGGTAATTGATTCTCTTCAATGGTCTGATTTTTAACCATGATGACACTACCTATAAGAACTACCGCCTATAAAAAAGGCACTGAGACACAGTGAATACAGCTGTGCAGCGCCCTATTATTACCGATATTGGCCTAGTAGTGAATAGTCGCAACTATTCTTCAGCAGCAACCACAAGCTTCACCACCTGAGTAACATCGGCGTGCACTTGGATAGAAATATCAAATTCGCCTATTTCTCGTATAGAGCCATCAGGCAATTTTACTTCGCTTTTCTCTACTTGAATGCCAGCACCAATTATTGCATCAGCAATATCTTTTGTGCCAATAGAACCGAAAAGCTTACCTTCCTCCCCGGCAACTGCAGTGATGATCACAGGGCCTAGTGCATCTATCTTAGCTGCACGAGCAGTTGCTTCAGTAAGGCTAACTGATGCAGCAGCTTCTAGTTCAGAACGACGAGCTTCAAAATCAGCTATATTAGCTGAAGTAGCAAACACTGCCTGGCCATTAGGCACTAAGTAATTGCGGCCATAACCTGGCTTAACATTAACTTTATCGCCAATGTTTCCTAAATTTCCAACTTTTTCCAGAAGAATAACTTCCATCTCGGATATCCTCTATTATTTAAACCTGTTTGTCGCGGAAAATAAAATACGCATCCACACTAAAAATGCTTACTCAATCGTGAGCGTATATTAAAAATACTGTCCAGGAATCCAACCCCGACTAGCATAATACTTAATGGGCTCAAAAATAAGAGCGCCACATAAAAAACGAGCAACCAATAACTATTTAATTGAAAGAACGTCACACTGTAATGCAATAAGGCGATTCCACTTAGCATTAACGGCAAGCTTATTAAGCTTGCCCAGCTCGAACAGTCTTGCAAAAAATACTCAAAAATAAACATTCCCGCTAAAATAATAACAGAGGATGTCACACTAAATCGCAATTGATGAAACTCTAGCTTAAATCCACCAGGATTATAAAGTGCTGCCTGCCACCAGCGGCCTAACATCAATGAAAAAACTGAAGTTAGGGC
>CAWUVO010000012.1:0-22811 GCA_963925965.1 uncultured Porticoccus sp.
TATGATGAGTTGGGTTGTGATCGGCAGTTGATATTAGTTGATGGAAAATTTCAACTTCTTCCTGTGTAACCAAATTTTTTAATAAACCTAGAGAGACTAAATGGGTAAGAATGTAGTAGTCCTTGGCACCCAGTGGGGAGACGAGGGCAAGGGTAAAATTGTCGATTTATTGACAGATCAGGCCACTTTGGTTGCTAGATTTCAGGGTGGTCATAATGCAGGCCATACGCTCGTTATTGATGGCAAAAAAACAATATTGCATCTGATTCCTTCAGGCGTTCTTCGTGAAGGCGTTTTATGCTTGATTGGAAATGGAGTTGTTTTATCTCCTGATGCTTTATTGGTAGAAATGGAGGAACTTCATCAACAGGGCGTTCCAGTAAGAAAAAGGTTGCGCATTTCTCCCTCCTGCCCATTGATATTGCCGGTGCATGTTTCTCTTGACCGGGCGCGCGAGAAAGCTAGAGGTGAAGCTAAGATCGGCACTACTGGTAGAGGCATTGGCCCTGCTTATGAAGATAAGGTGGCTCGTCGAGGTCTTCGTTTAGGTGATATATTTAATCGGGATAAATTTGCATTAAAGCTAAAAGAGTTAATGGACTACCATAATTTTATGCTCACCTCTTTTTATGGGGAAGAGGCTGTGAATTATGAAGACACTCTCTCTAAAGCTTTAATTTGGGCAGATGAACTAAAACCTATGGTTGATGATGTTACTAATATCCTGCATTTAGCTAGAAAACGTGGCGAAAATATAATGTTTGAAGGCGCGCAAGGGTCACTATTAGATATCGACCATGGCACGTACCCCTTTGTGACTTCCTCCAATACTACTGCTGGTTCTACAGCAACAGGGAGTGGATTTGGACCATTATACTTAGACTATGTTTTGGGCATCACCAAAGCCTACACGACAAGGGTCGGCTCTGGACCTTTTCCGACAGAATTATTTTGCGATACAGGGAAACATCTGAGTGTTAAAGGCCATGAACTTGGTGCTACTACAGGAAGAGAGCGCCGTTGTGGCTGGTTTGATGCTGCAGCTCTTCAGCAAGCTATTCGTATCAACTCAGTGTCTGGAATCTGTTTGACGAAACTGGATGTGTTAGATGGACTTAAGGTCATTAAGGTCTGTGTTTCGTATCAAGACCTTGAGGGCAAAAAAATAGGAATCCCTTGTCACGCTGATGACTATGAAAATCTAGTCCCTGTATATGAGGAAATGCCTGGTTGGGGCGAATCTACGGTGGGTGTCAAGTCGTTAAGTGACCTCCCTGCTAATGCCAAAAGTTATATTAGGCGCATTGAGGACTTGCTGGACACCCCTGTAGATATTATTTCTACAGGCCCCGATAGAGTAGAGACCATTGTGGTGCGCCACCCATTTGAGTGATGTTTTTGCAGCACGATGTGTAGTTTTCAGTGTAAATTAACGATTGGTATTAAGTTTTCATTTTTAGCTGTTGTCTTCCCGTATGCTATAAGCAATAAGTAGCTACAAAAAAGCATTAACACCATGCTAGCAGCCCATAGTATTGATTGTTGTGGATGCGCAGTGAAAGTGCCTACCTGATAAACAATAACAGACACTCCATATGCAAGCAGAGTGTTCCATGTGGCTGAAAAAATCGCCCAAGCTTTTCCTGCTTCTTTATAAATTGCACCTAAAGTTGCAACACAAGGCATGTAGAGAAGAATAAAAAGGATATAGCTGAAGGCAGCTATCGGACCATCAAATAATTCTTGCATAAGAGTAATGGTGGAAACTTCTATATTTTGGTTTTTTGCAGAAGTTTGTTCATCTTCCAGATTGTCCATACTTAGCCCAAGCGGGTCTTTCCACATTGAATTTACTTTAGCTAAATTCTCTGGGATGGTAGCAAAGGCCTCTAAAATTCTATCGTTTATGGTCATAGGCACTTCTTCTAGCGCACTGTTTTTATCTCTAGCCATATTTGAGTAAAGTGAATCCAGGGTGCCAACAACCACTTCTTTTGCAAAAATTCCACTAAAAAGCCCCACAGTGGCAGGCCAATTATCTTCTTTGATGCCAAGGGGAGAAAACACCGGTGTTATGGTTTTACCGATTACTGAAAGTAGCGACTTGCTAGTATTTTCGTTATTGAAAGTTCCGTCTAAACTGATGGAATTTACGAAATTTAAGACAATGACAACTAAAACAATAGCTTTCCCGGCTCGAACTATGAACCCGTGCAGTCGATGCCAGGTGTGAGTGAAGAGACCTCTGAGGGTTGGGGTATGGTAGTTGGGTAGCTCCATAATAAAGGGTGATATATCTCGACTTAGAATTTTTTGACGAACAAGCAAGCCTGTTAGCAGGGCAAGTATAATACCGATGATGTATAAACCAAAGACCACGTTGTGCCCATTTTCAGCAAAAAAAGCTGTGGCAAAGAGAATATATACAGTTAGCCTTGCACCGCAAGACATAAATGGCGCCATTAAGGTTGTAAGCAGGCGATCTTGATTGCTGTCCAAGGTCCGGCTTCCCATTACTGAAGGAACATTGCATCCAAAACCTATCACTAATGGAACAAAAGATTTTCCAGGCAACCCAAGGCTTCTCATCAATCGATCAAGAATAAACGCCGCACGGGCCATGTAACCAGAGTCTTCCAGGAATGTTTGAAAGATAAACAAAGTTCCTATAACTGGTATAAAGCTGGCAACTAGCTGAATCCCTCCGCCTGCTCCATCTGATATGAACGTTACCAGCCATGGTGGGAAATTTAGAGCTGTGAGCATTTGTCTTGGCGCTTCAACAAATATTGCTCCGGTAGTCATATCAAAAAAATCAATAAAAGCCCCGCCAAAATTGATGGCCACCATAAACATTAAATACATTATTCCCAGAAATATAGGGAATGCAAAAAAACGGTTAAGCAGTACCGCATCAAGATAATCAGAGAAGATTTTTTTTGTTTTTGTTTCATGATGAACTGAATCTGCAGTAATTTTTTCGATCCAGTTATAGCGATCTGTAATTAAGGTATCCGATATACTTGTTGTTAATTTTGATGCAAGTAAATCAACCTCTGCTCTTATTTTATTTTGAAGGTCTTTTGGGAAGCCGTCCAACACTGATCCATCTTGCTCCATAGCAGCGGTGACTTTAAGTCTGCTTGACCCTGGCGAATATTGGTTCATCAAAGAAAGAATTTTATTTGCCGTATCTTCAAGCGGCTTAGAAACAATAACAGATTGAGGCTTACTGCTATCTTTATAGAGATGGTTGCTGGCTACGTCTATTAATGTGCCGGTGCCTTCGCTTCGACTAGCGATCATAGGTACTACGGGAAAGCCAATTTTTTCTGACAGATCATAGGGATCTATATGCACACCGTTTTGATCGGCTACATCTATCATATTTAATGCGATAACCAAGGGCGTGCCAGCCTCCATTAACTGTGTGGTTAAATAGAGACCTCGTTCAAGACTAGAAGCATCAATTATATTAATTATTAGATCAGCACTACCTCCCAATATAAAGTGTTGTGCGATTTGCTGATCTATAGAGTCAGTCTCACATGAAATATGTAGCGAGTATGTTCCGGGAAGATCAACCAGCTTAAAGTTAGCATTCGCGTGTTTAAAATGTCCAATCTTCTTTTCTACGGTAACGCCAGGCCAGTTCGCTACTTTTTGATTGGAGCCTGTAAGTGCGTTAAAGAGGGTCGTTTTTCCGCAATTTGGATTTCCTACAAGGGCTATCGTAAAATCGTTGTTCACAATTTTACTACCATTAAGCTTTCTGCTTCTTTGCTTCTGATGCTTAAGCGAAAACCTCTTACCATTATTGCTATAGGGTCTCCAAGGGGAGCCCTATGCTGAACGACAAAAAGAGTTCCTGGCGTTAAACCAAGACTCATGAGTCTGTTCCTGTAAGATGGAGTTACGTTGACAAGATCGCCAACTCGAGCGTTGTCGCCAACTGCAAGTTGATTAAAGGATATATTCATTTGATAGTTAAACTATTTTTAGAGTGTAGATGATAATCATTATCAATCAAATAAAAGTTATAAGCAATAAAAATAGGCGTAACCTGGCCTTTGCTGGTAGTTTTAATGGCTGGGTGTATTAGCTTTTCCAGGAACGATTTATTGTGCCTGTTCGTACCCCAGTATGGCTGATCTTCATGTCTTCGAAATGATGTTTAAGCATGAGCTCAATGATAGGAAAAGCTAGATCTTGCCATGGAATTTCATGTTCTTTAAATAATTTAACTTCAAGGGATTCAATGCCGGGACTAAACGACCCATTGCTAATATAGCCTCTATAAAATAGGTAGACTTGATTGATATGAGGAAGATCAAATAGGCCACAAAAAATTGGATTATCTATATGGACGTTCGCTTCTTCTGCGCACTCTCGAAGTGCCGCTTCTAGGCAAGTCTCATCATTTTCCATAAATCCAGCTGGTAGAGTCCAAAAACCTAGACGCGGTTCAATAGCTCTGCGACACAACAAAACTCGCTCCTCAAAGACTGGAATGCAGCCAGTGATAATTTTTGGATTTTGGTAGTAAATTGCATCACAGTTGACGCATACATCACGCTTTCGGTTATCTCCAATGGGAGTTTCCATGTTTGTGGCGTGACCGCATTCGCTGCAAAATTTCATAAGATTATCTTAATTTATAGGTTGTATGGGAGTAGCTGTTGATATGATCTCATTATATAGTAAGTATAATGGAAAATTATTGTGTTCAGTGCGTCTAGATTTCAAGAGTTGCAACGAAAGAAAATTTATTCAATAATTCCATGAAAATGCCCTCTTCATTTATTGGCTTCAAAATGGCTAGCATTGTTCCATCACCCTGTGTTTCAGTCTGCGCTATAAGCGAAGAAGATATTTGTGTGGGCTGCTATCGTACATCACGAGAAATTAGAGAATGGATGTTAATGGAAGACCGAGATCGTCTTCAGGTAATAGAAGACGCTTTTCAGCGTTCGCAGAAAAATAATCCCTTTGCTTGAGTGACAGATAATTCTAGCTTTCACTTTCTGTTTCGTGCTTATTTTTTATTAGTAGTTTCTTAACCTGGAGTTTGGATACACTCTTGCCGTTTAACTCTATTGTTTCAATGCGATAGCTCTCAATATTCAAAGAAACGTTGCCATCCGGAATGTTTTCAAGGTGCTCTAAAACCACGCCACTTAAAGTTTTTGGACCATCTGTAGGCATCTCCCAATTGGTTCTCTTGTTTATATCCCTAATGGTTTCTGATCCGTCGATTTCAAAGATGTTGTGCTTGAGCTTAACTATACCCAATTTTTCATCTTCGGCCTTATTAGTGGTAAAGTTTCCCACAATCTCTTCTAGGATGTCTTCTAGCGTCACAAGACCCTCAATTTCACCATATTCGTCTACTACCAGGCCAATTCGTCGTCGATCAAGCCTGAAGTTCAGCAACTGCTTGTTCAGGGGGGTATTTTTTGGAACGAAATAGGGTTCACGAGCAAATCGCTTAAGAGCTTTTTGAGTAAATCCTTCGCCTCCAGTACGCAGTAGTCTAGAAACATTTTTCATATGAAGAAAACCCTCAATATGATTAATATCTCCTCTATAAATTGGCACGCGCGTATAACCGCAATTGATAATGATATCTAAAAGAATTCCCGTATCATCATCTAGATTTAGCCCCACAATTTCATTACGAGGCACCATGATGTCATTGACGGTTATCTCCTCCAGATCCAAGATATTAATGAGCATATTTTCATGCTCTGGTGTTTTTTCGCTTGATATCCCCACCACAGTCCGAAGTTCATCTTTGCTTAGACTGTCATCTCGACGTTTATTTGGATTGATTCCAAAAATTCTTAATAGTCCATTCGAAAGTTTATTTACCAGCCATACAAAAGGATAAAATACTATTAGGAGCGGTTTAAGTATATGGCTAGAGAAAAAAGCGATACCTTCTGGGTGTAGCGCTGCCACCGTTTTTGGACTGACTTCGGCAAATATGAGCACTACCAATGTCAACAGTAGTGTGCCAAAAAATATACCAGCATCGCCATAGAGTCGAATTGCTATGACCGTCGCAATTGCTGAACAAAGGATATGGGTAAGGTTGTTACCGATTAAAATGATCCCAATCAGCCTGTCTGGGCGCATTAAGAGTTCGTGGGCTTTTCGGGCTCCACGATGATTTTTTTTGAGATGATCTAGCCGATACCGATTGAGAGACATCATCGCGGTTTCTGAGCTAGAAAAAAATGCTGATAGTATCAACAGGCCGCCGAGAATAGAAAATAGCAACCCTATGGGAGCGTCGTTCAAAGAATGTGGAACCTTTTTTTCTTATAGGGGATGTATGTTGAAGATTTTTGCGCAGATTGGCAAGCATTCTATAGTTATATCTATAGAATGTATTAATTAGTTAGCTGGAAAGCAGCACCTCTAAAACGAATTTGGTGCCCCAGTAAGCAATAGCTAAAGTGATAAACCCAGAAAAAGTCCAGCGTATGGCAGTTTTCCCTCTCCAGCCTTTTGTGTGCCTACCCCAAAGTAAAATAGCAAAAAATATCCAAGAAAAAATCGAAAAAAATGCTTTATGAGCAAGATGTTGTGCAAAGAAATTTTCAAAAAATATCAAACCTGTTGCTAGCGATAGCGTTAATAAGCCAAAACCAATCCAGAGTACTTTAAATAAAAGAGATTCCATTGTCTGAAGGGACGGAAAAATTTGTGGAAAACTTCCAAAATACTTATGGCGCAATCTCCATTCTTGAAGAGATAAAAACAATGCCTGAAAGGCGGCAAGGGTCAATAAACTGTATGATAAAATTGAAGTTAAGACATGAAAGCCCGTCTGGATTGAAACTTCAGAGGGTGTTATTCCAGCATCTTTAGCCGTCATAGCCAAAAAAAGCATTAGCGCGCTTAGGGGAAATAAAACCAAAAACAAGTTTTGGAGCTGTTTTCGATGACGACTGCTTAGCACAATGAAGTTAACTGTAAAAGCAATGACAGTTGTCATCGGGAGTAAGCCAAAGTTTATCCCTTGATCAGTGATAAGCCATTGGAAGCTTGCGTAGCCATTAGCAGCTACAGCTAAAGTTGCGGTTAAGAAGAAAATAGTAGTTCTTTGTGTCACGCCCTTGCTAAGCTGTAAAGTCAGATAAAAGCTTGATGTCAGGTAAAGTACAATTGAAGCAGCAGCGGCAAGCATAGTATATTTTGCTCTTTGGTTGTTTATGTCGGGGTTGCAAGCATATTAAAGTGTGGCACAGATATGGTTGGGCGAAAAGGTCTGATACGCACCTATTAGTTTTTAAAGCAAGCCCCTGAGGCTAACATAAAAAATCCTGAATGCATTTTGCAGGAATTGAGCCTAAGAAGTTAAAGGGCTATATTAAGTTATAAAAATCTAAATAAGGCTGATTTAGAGTATACGTAGAAATATTTAAGATATAATAAAAAACCTAATTCACTAATCTTATTATGGCAAATTGACCATGGCACTGTTTGAGAATCTTGGTAATCGCTTAGCTAACTCTTTTAAAAAAATTTCCGGTAAAGCAAGCCTTTCTGAAGGAAATATTCAGGCTACCTTGAAAGAAGTGCGAATGGCTCTTCTTGAGGCAGATGTCGCTTTGCCAGTAGTAAAAAACTTTGTTGAAGCGGTTAAACAGCGCGCTCTAGGGCAAGATGTCGCTAAGAGTCTTACTCCGAGTCAGCAGCTCTTAAAAATTGTTCAAGCTGAGCTAGAGCATGTGATGGGCGATAGCAACGAGGAGCTGAATCTTGCTGTCCAGGCGCCAGCTGTTGTTTTGGTGGCCGGCTTACAAGGGGCTGGTAAAACTACCTCTGTTGCAAAACTGGCAAAATTTCTCTTCGAGCAGAAAAAGAAAAAAGTGATGGTTGTAAGTGCCGATATTTATCGGCCGGCTGCAATAAAGCAGCTAGAGATATTGGCGAATGAAGTTGGTGTTGAGTTCCATCCCAGCGAGCCCTCGCAAAACCCTGTCGATATTGTTTCTGACGCCCTTAAGTCTGCCAAGATCAAGTTTATGGATGTTCTGCTGATTGATACAGCGGGACGTCTTCACGTTGATAGTGATTTGATGGATGAAATTCAGCTCATACATGCAGCAGTTAATCCAATAGAAACACTATTTGTCGTTGACGCTATGATTGGGCAGGATGCAGTTGTTACCGCCAAAGCCTTTAGCGATGCATTGCCTTTGACTGGAGTTATTCTTACCAAAATAGATGGAGATGCTCGTGGTGGTGCCGCGCTTTCTGTCCGGCAGGTGACGGGAAAACCAATTAAATTTTTAGGGGCCGGAGAAAAAACAGAGGCACTAGAGCCTTTTTACCCGGAACGAATAGCGTCTCGTATACTTGGGATGGGCGATGTTATGTCGCTAATCGAAGAGGTTGAGCAAAAGGTTGACCGCAAGAAAGCAGAGCAGCTAGCAAAAAAAGTTTCACAGGGCAAAAGGTTTGATTTAAATGATTTAAAAGATCAGTTGCAGCAAATGAAAAATATGGGCGGATTATCAGGAATGATGGAGAAGTTGCCTGGGTTGGGAAATATGCCACAAATGGTTGCAAAACCAAATATGGTTGAAAATTTCTCTCGAATGGAATTTATCATTGATTCAATGACCGAGCTGGAACGCAGTAAACCAGAAATTCTAAATGGATCTCGTAAGCGTCGAATTACTAAAGGTTCCGGCACTACTCTTCAAGATTTAAATCGTTTATTAAAACAGCATAAACAGATGGGTATGATGATGAAAAAAATGAAAGGTAAGGGCATGCAACGAATGATGCAGGGAATATCTGGAAATATGCCCTTTTAGTAATCTTGTGATGATAGAGGCCCAATGTGCAGATAAAATCAAACCCAACTATTAATGTAACGCCGGTGATCCTCTGTGGTGGTTCTGGCTCTCGTCTGTGACCGTTGTCTCGAGCAGGATCTCCTAAGCAGTTCTTCGTGCTGTCTGGAGGGGTAACTTTATTTCAGCAGGCCGTTGAACGCCTAAATAATGTCGCTTCACATGCTATTTCAGTTAACGAAACACTTGTGGTTACAGGCGAAGACTATCGCTTTATTGCATTAGAGTAGCTGAGGGAGATGCCATCATTTAATCGATCAAGTACAGCCAATTTCAAGGCTATCGAGGCCGACTATAACTTACTTGAAGCCGCAGCTAATAATAAAATCTAAGCTTGGTGAGCAGGGCGGCAGATGTTGTTTTCATGTTTTTTTAGAGGATGCTATTCATGCACAGCTCGCGTTCAATGATTGCTAGGCTATCTTTTAAATAAAATTATATTTTGCTTTGCTGTCAATCTTGTAGTGATATTTTAAAAAATAAAAGGATAGCAGCCTAATTTATCTATTCTTGCTTAGCCTAAAACTATACACATTAAGATCTTTTGGATATAATTGCGCGCCTTTGAGTACACTCGGTTTTTATGCTGCGTTATTGTGTTAATTGCTAGTGCGGCTAGTAACCGGTAAGTTGAAATAATTAATAAAAAAGAGAAGCTCCATGGTCACAATTCGTTTAGCTCGCGGGGGCTCTAAAAAACGCCCTTTTTATCACATCCATGTTACTGACAGTCGTCGGGCGCGTGACAGTAAGTACATAGAAAGAATTGGCTTTTTTAATCCTATAGCCCGAGGGCAGGAAGAGCGTCTCCGTGTGGACGTTGATCGAGCGCAGCACTGGGTTGGGCTAGGTGCAGGTATGAGTGATCGCGTTTCCCGCTTGATAAAAGAGTCTGCTGTAGCCTAATGCTAATTAAATTTTCTGACTGAAGTGAGTCTGAATCCTACTGCTTCTCGCTCCCCGGGTCCATCAGATCTTATGGTAGTGGGACGAATCACTACTGTTCATGGTGTTAAGGGATGGGTGAAAATTCATCCATATACTGATGAACGAGAAAATATTTTTGATTATAAACCTTGGTGGCTACAAACAGATCAAGGTTGGAAGAAAATTCAAGTCGCCCAGTACAAGGTGGCAAGTCAAGATTTGATTGTTCAAATATTAGATTTTGATGATAGAGATATTGCTCGACAGGAGCTATGTCAAAGAAATATTGCAGTAGAGCGATCAGAGTTTCCGGAGTTAGATTCAAGTGAATATTACTGGCATCAGCTTGAAGGGCTGAGAGTTTTCTCAACTCAAGGCGGAGTTGATCTGGGTGTTGTGACCGGCCTAATGGAAACCGGTGCAAATGATGTGCTTGAGGTAAAAGGTGACATCAATAGCTTGGACTTTAAAGAAAGGCTGATCCCTTACACAAAGCAGGTTGTTTTGACTGTAAATCTTGTTTCTAAAAAGATTGAAGTGGATTGGGGCGCTGAATTTTAAAAGCACTAAGTAGAGTACTGGAGTCATCAGATAAGCTATGGGAGCGCGGCAATGAAGATAGCTTTGGTCACGCTATTTCCAGAAATGTTTGATGCAGTACTTAATTATGGTGTAAGTGGCCGCGCCGTTAAGCTTGGCCTTGTTGATGTTGGGATGTTTAACCCTAGAACTTATACTGTCGATCGCCATCAGACGGTAGACCATAGGCCATATGGCGGAGGTCCCGGAATGGTGTTGCTGATTGAGCCATTGCGTCAATCAATCAAAGAAGCACGAAAGTGGATAGGAGGTGAGGCTAAGGTTGTTTACTTGTCTCCCCAAGGAAGAGTGTTAGACCAAGAGGGTGTAAGGTCATTGGTTGTCGATCAGAATCTTATATTGATTGCTGGGCGATACGAAGGTGTAGACGAGAGGTTGATTGAACTAGAAGTTGATGAAGAATGGTCTATTGGTGACTATGTTCTTAGCGGTGGAGAATTGGCTGCTATGGTGATGATAGACACAATAGTGCGTCAGCTTCCTGGAGCCCTAGGTCACGAAGAGTCCTCACAACAAGATTCATTCTCAGAGGGTTTGCTGGACCATCCTCACTATACGAGACCTGAATGTTACGAAAATTTGAAAGTTCCAGATGTATTGTTGTCAGGAAATCATAAAGATATTAAGCAATGGCGGCTAAGAGAGTCACTAAAAAGAACTTGGCAGAGACGACCAGACTTATTAAAAAGCATGAGACTTAACGAAGAGCAACAAGAAATACTTGATAGTCTAGCTAAACATAGTGTTTCAGAAGAGTCGACTGACGAAAGCAAGTAGGTTGTTTTCCTCTCTGTTCGGCGCTACTCAAAAAAGGTGAATAACACCAAATTATAAAAGCTGAGGAGCAAACCATGAGCGGTAAAAATTCAATTATAGCAGCAATCGAAGCGGAACAAATGGGCAAAGAGCTCCCACAATTTTCACCTGGCGATACTGTTGTAGTGCAGGTGAAGGTTATCGAAGGTACGCGTGAGCGTCTTCAGGCTTTTGAAGGTGTTGTGATTGCTAAACGCAATCGTGCCCTCAATTCTGCCTTTACTGTGCGTAAGATATCAAACGGTATTGGCGTGGAGCGTACCTTTCAGACCTATAGTCCGCAGGTTGAGAGTATAGCTGTCTCTCGTCGTGGAGATGTGCGACAAGCTAAGTTATATTATCTACGTGAACTGTCAGGCCGTAAGGCACGTATTAAAGAAAAATTAGGCTAAATGTAACTTAGCTCTGATGAGCAAGGTTAGCTTAAAAAGAAAGGTGCTATTTGTTAGCGCCTTTTTTATTGAATAAAATTATTGAGATATAAGTTGACGGAGTAGTCTCTTGGGCGCTATAGGTTGTAATATGTACTATTATACTTAGTAGTGAAGTTTCGGGTATTTAGAATAAAATATGACTGTTACTAGTAGTGCCAACCAGCTTCTTATTGATAATTACCTTGATTCCATATGGATGGAAAAAGGATTAAGTCGAAATAGTCTGGAATCCTATGGCCGTGATTTGAAGAGCTTTGCTGAATGGCTGGATCCCCAGGGCATCAAGCTGCTAGCAGTTGTGCGCCAAAACTTACAAATATTTCTGTCTCATCGCTTTGAGCAAGGCTTATCTGCAAGAACCACAGCAAGGCAATTGTCATGTTTGCGCGGATTTTATCGCCACTTCTTGCGAGAAAAAAAGATACAAGTAGATCCTACAGCGTTAGTGGATAATCCAAAACTAGGGCGCTCGCTTCCTAAGAGCTTGTCTGAAGATGATATTGAGATATTGCTAGCCACTCCAAATGTTGAAGATATTCTGGGGTTACGCGACAGAACTATGCTAGAAGTTCTTTATGCTTCTGGGCTGAGGGTAACAGAACTGATAAGCTTAAGATTACATGAGATAAATTTACGTCAAGGAGTTGTCAGAGTGTTTGGTAAAGGTAGCAAAGAGAGACTTGTGCCTTTAGGGGAAGAAGCAATGAGCTGGCTGGACAGGTATCTTAAGTATTCAAGACCTATGTTGTTAAATCAGGTTCAAAGTGATGCGCTGTTTGTTAGCACTAGAGCTCAGCAGATGACACGACAAACGTTTTGGCATCGATTGAAGCGGTATGCTAAAGATGCAGGAATAGAGAAGTCTATTTCACCACATACACTCCGTCATGCTTTTGCAACTCATTTATTAAACCATGGTGCTGACCTCAGAGTGGTTCAATTATTGCTGGGGCATAGTGATCTTTCAACTACCCAAATCTATACTCATGTAGCTAATAGTCGCATGAAAGCATTGCATGCCGAGCATCACCCTAGGGGCTAGACTGCATAAAAAATAAATATTTATGGTGAAGAAAAATATGAATTTGTTAACAATAAGATCTTATATTTTGGTGGCATTTTTTCTGCTGTGTGCTGCTATACCAGTAGCTGCCGAAGGTGTGTCTGTGGAAATTGCTAAAAAAATTACAGACACACTTAAGGCATCTCGCCCAGATTTAAACTTTGGAAATGTAGAAAAAACACAGATTCAAGGCCTTTATCTGATTAGAGTTAATACTGCACAGTTTCTTTATGTCGGAGAAACAGGAGAGTATGCAATAGAGGGAGAGATGTACCATGTCCGGCCCGGAGGGTTGGTACCTGTTGTAGCTCAACATATTACAGAGATGCGTAAAAATAAAATGGACGTTGTTTCCTTGGATGATGTGATCACATTTCCTTCATTAACAGGCAAGACTAAAGCAATCCTTTATGTTTTTACTGATGTGAATTGCCATTTTTGTCGAAAATTTCATAATGAAACCTTGCCTGACCTTTCTACGCGGGGCGTAGAGGTGAGGTATCTGGCCTTCCCAAGAGCGGGTATTGGTTCTGATTCATATAAGAAAATGACTTCTGCTTGGTGCGCTAGTGATAAAAAACAAGCATTGGCGGCTTTAAAGAATCGTGAAACCATCCCTGAGAATACTTGTAACGAAAATCCTATTGCTGATCAATATGATCTCGGTCAAGAAATAGGTATTACAGGTACACCTACGATGTTTTTGGGAGATGGAACGCTATTGATGGGCTATCGTCCGGCTAAAGAGCTATTGGCAGTCATGGGGGTTGAGTAATCTAAGGGGTTAGTGGCTCAGTAGTTTGTGCTTAAACTTTGCCACTATCATTGACAGTTACATTGCCGACTATTATGGTTGCGAACCTCTTTCTGGGCGCAAGCCCTTAGTTTTTCATATAGAAGTTAAAGCGTTAAATTGAACTTATGCTTGTGATAATTATTTTTTATTTTAGGTGTAAAAAACTAACTTTAAAATCAGGGCGAATACATTGAATTCTGTAAATATCGGTATTTGTGGTTTAGGTACTGTAGGAAGCGGCACAATCAATGTGCTAAGTCGAAATCTCAAAGAGATTAGCGCTCGAGTGGGTCGTGAGATTATTGTGTGTCAAGTCGGAGCCAGGGGTGATAACGCGGATTGTAGCCTAACAGGAATAAATATCTCTCGAGATATATTCTCTGTGGCAGATAACCCTGATGTTGATATTTTAGTGGAGCTTATTGGTGGAACTACAGTTGCCAAGGATTTGGTGCTAAGAGCTATTGCTAATGGGAAGCATGTCGTTACTGCCAACAAGGCTTTAATCGCTGAGTCTGGTAATGAAATTTTTGCCGCCGCTGTAGAGAAAGGCGTTACCGTTGCATTTGAAGCCGCAGTAGCTGGAGGTATTCCGATCGTGAAGGCTATTCGAGAGGGGTTGATTGCTAATGATATTGAATGGATTGCAGGAATAATTAACGGAACCTCTAATTTCATTTTGACTGAAATTAGAGACAAGAATCGTGAGTTTATGGATGTTTTACAAGAAGCTCAAAAACTTGGTTATGCTGAAGCTGACCCTACCTTTGATGTCGAGGGTATTGACGCAGCACATAAACTAGCTATTTTAGCTTCCTTAGCATTTGGGTGCCCTTTACAGTTTGATAAGATTTTTACTGAAGGGATTACCAAAATTGAACCCCAGGACGTCGTATATGCCGAACAGCTTGGATATCGAATTAAACACCTAGGCGTTGCTAGAAAAAGAAATGATGCAATCGAATTACGTGTCCATCCAGCACTAATACCTGAGAAGCGTTTAATAGCGAATGTAGATGGAGTTATGAATGCAATATTAGTCAAGGGTGATGCAGCTGGACCGATTATGTACTATGGCTCTGGAGCCGGTGCCGAAGCAACTGCTTCTGCAGTAATTGCTGATATTTGTGATATTGCTCGAACATTGGGGGCTGGACCAGGACAGCGTGCCCCACATTATGGCTTTCAACCGGATCAGTTGAGAGAAATCAATGTGTTGCCCATCAGTGAGATAGAAACTGCCAGCTATATGAGGATTACTGCTCTAGATGTTCCGGGGGTACTGACTCAAATCACCAGGGCTTTGAGTGAAGAAAATATAAGTATTGAGGCTGTGATTCAAAAAGAGCCTGCAGCAGGCAAGAATCACGCTCAATTGATTCTTCTGACTAACAACACGCTGGAAAAATATCTAGATAAGGCTGTGAAAAAAATCCAGGCTCTAGATGTGATAGCGGGCGATGTCGTCAGGATAAGGGTTGAGTCATTGATTTGAATAATTATAAAGTATCTCGGCAAGCAGCGAAATTAAAGATAGTAAGCGAATGTCAGTTAGGTAGGTGGTTATTTTGAGATATATCAGTACGCGTGGACAATCTCCCGCATTATCATTTGAGGATGCAATGTTGGCAGGCCTTGCAAGTGACGGGGGTTTGTATGTACCAGAAAAAATCCCTCAATTTTCTAAAGAAGAGATCGCTTCGTGGGTTTCTTTATCTTATCAGGAGCTGGCCTTCAAGGTGATGTCGCCGTTTGTGGATGGAGAAGTCCCAGACGATGACTTAAGAGAGTTGATTCAAAAAACTTATAGTACTTTTCGTCACGATGCTATCGCCCCTCTCGTGCAGACTGCCCATAACGAATTTATTCTTGAATTATTTCATGGTCCCACTCTAGCGTTTAAAGACTTTGCTTTGCAATTTCTCGGCAATCTGCTGGATTATGTTTTGAAAAAAAAGGATCAACGTGTAGTTATTATGGGTGCCACTTCTGGCGATACTGGTTCAGCAGCAATTGAGGGATGTCGCCATAGTGATAATGTAGATATCTTTATTCTGCATCCTCACAATAGAGTTTCTGAAGTACAGCGCAGACAAATGACGACAGTTCTTCAGAACAATGTTTTCAATATAGCCCTAGAGGGAAACTTTGACGATTGCCAAAATATGGTAAAGAGTAGCTTCGGGGATCAATCATTTCTGCCGCCTGATCGTCAGCTTGTAGCAGTTAATTCGATTAACTGGGTAAGAATTATGGCCCAGATTGTGTATTATTTTTATGCAGGTTTGGCATTAGATACTCCTCACCGCGCTGTATCATTTTCAGTTCCCACTGGAAATTTTGGAGATATCTTTGCAGGTTATTTGGCAAAAAAAATGGGCCTACCGATAGATCGGTTAGTTATTGCTACAAATGCTAATGATATCTTGCACCGATGTATTAGTAATAATGACCATAGTCTTGAGACTTTAGTGCAAAGCCTTTCACCATCTATGGATATCATGGTGTCTAGTAACTTTGAACGAATGCTATTTGATCTTTATGATCAAGATGGTGGAGCTATCAACAACTTAATGTTGGGTTTTAAAACAGCGGGAAAATTAGTCTTAAGCGATCTGGCATTAACCAAGGCTCGAGCAGTATTTACGAGCTATCGGTTGGATGATGAAACCATGACTCAGGTGATGACTCATTTCTGGGAAACCACTGGGTATCTTTTGGACCCCCATACCGCTATTGGTGTTGAAGCGGCACGTAAAACACTTTATCGGCAAGATATCCCAGTAGTCTGTCTTTCTACAGCTCATCCCGCAAAATTTCCTGAATCGATACGTAAAGCGGGATTCTCTAATGATCCTGAGTTGCCTCGATATATGGCAGATTTATTTGAGAGGAAAGAAAGCTATTCTATGCAGCCTAACAATATAGAAATAGTGCAACAATTCATTGCTGATAACATCCGTTGATTGTCAAAGACAGTTATTTTCCCTTTGCGAATATGCCTTCAAGCAAGATAGGATTTTATTTTGTTGAGCTATAGGCACTCATATCATGCTGGAAATTTTGCCGATGTGCTGAAACATATTGTTCTCGTTGAAATATTTGATTATCTGACTAAAAAAGATAAATCTTTTGATTATGTTGACACGCATGCAGGAGCTGGCTTGTTTAACCTCAACTCAAGCCATGCGACAAAACTAGAGGAGTACACCCAGGGAATTGATAGACTTCATAGAAAGGATTGGCCAGAACTTTCTAAATATTTTGAAGTCATTGATGCTTGCAATCACTTTCCATCGGCGACTCTTTATCCGGGGTCGCCATTGATTGCTAAGTATTTTTTGAGGGCACAAGATAAGGCTTGGCTCTATGAGCTTCATCCAAGGGATTTTCAGTTACTGGAGGCTAATGTAGCGCATGATCGTCGTGTAAAAATATATGATCAAGATGGCTTTTCCGGGCTGCTAGCTATACTGCCACCTGTTTCGCGCAGAGGACTGATTCTGATTGACCCTTCATACGAAGTTAAAGTTGATTATGAGAGGGTTTACGAAATCACTAACAAGGCTTATAAAAAATTTTCAACGGGGATTTATGTAGTTTGGTATCCAGTGGTGAACAGAGACAAAATTGATCGACTGGAAAAGAAATTTACTAAAAGTGGAATTAAAAATATTCAGCGCTTTGAGGTTGGCATTGATCAAGATTCCGATGCAAGAGGCATGACCTCTTCTGGCATGTTCGTGGTCAATGCGCCATGGGGGCTTTTTGGGAAAATGGCTACAATGCTACCAAGGCTATCAAAATCATTGAGCACTGCGGACAGCGCTCTTTTTAGATGTGACATCCTGGTGGCTGAATAGGGGGGAATGTCTCTGGCTATAATTCATGACCTATATTTTTGTGATTAGTTTAAAAAAAATATGATAAATCTCCAAAATTGGATAACTTAAGAAAAAAGTGTTGGTCAACTTCTGCTCAGATGAGATTAAATGAACTTAGATGCGTATTTTCAGGTATTAAGAAGTTCCCCAGATAAGATATCCTTTGATGATACTATCTCTGTTATCGATACACATTACCACTTCAAAGAAACTGCGTTTTCAAATGGCGAAATTGTGAATAATAAAGGGGAGAACAGCGGTTCTTGTAAGATATTCGCATTTGACCATCTTAGTGGACTGACTGAAAATCAAGTGCTTCAGTGTTTTGGTGATTTTTATCGAAAAGATGTACTGGAAAACCCTTTCGAAGACACCCATCAAAATATAAGAAATTTTATGCAATATGGGTGGATAGGCGTTAAATTTGAGACTGAAGTCTTAATTTTGAAATAGGTTTTTTGTTAAAAAAATAGATCCCATATTGCTTCATAGGCTTAAAATTAACAAAAGATAAAAAATATGGATATAAGAAATGAGGCGCGCAAGCATCTTTTAAGTTCTTTGCTGAAAATACTGGATGACAGTTACACGCAGAACGAATTAGAAAATTTTTTTATCCTTATGTATCAGGACGCCGAGCTTGAGGAAATAAGGAAAATAGTTTCTGGAATGATACAGCCGATCCGTCAATTTGGTATCTCGAAGAGAAAACATCTTGGAGAAGAAGATAGAGTTTGGATTAAAGGGGCGGCTGCTGATCTGAAGTCTACCTGTGCTTATGAATGACCATCTGCTTGATTGGCTAGGTTTGCCACTAAAAACTATAAATTATTATAGTTGATTGAAGTTAAATAAAATGTTTTGTGAGGGGAAGTGTTGATACAACCTGCGCGCATAAGACCAAACATCAGGCACCGTCAAGTAGATTTAGAGCTCGGCCATTTTGACAATAAATTGCCCAGCTTGCTGAAAAAAATATATTTAGGTCGTCAGATTTTCAGAGAAGAAGAGTTAGGTCGCTCTCTAGCAAGTTTATTTTTACCCAACAGCCTGAAAGGGCTAGAAGAAAGCATAGGGCTTCTGAAGGAGGCGCTAGAGCAGCAACAGCGCGTGTTAATAGTGGGTGATTTCGATACTGACGGGGCTACCAGTACGGCGCTTGCCATGTTGGCTCTTCGTGCTATGGGAATGAAATATGTAGATTTCATCGTTCCTAATCGTTTTGAGTTTGGTTGCGGCTTGACCCCTGAGATTGTTAATATAGCAAAGCAACGGAATCCCGACCTTATCATTACGGTAGATAATGGCATATCTAGTGTTGAAGGTGTCATTGCAGCGAAGAAGGCCGAGATCAAAGTGTTGATAACTGACCATCATTTGCCGGGACCTCAGTTACCAGCTGCAGATGCTATCTTAAACCCAAATCAGCATAGTTGTGATTTTCCATGCAAAAATCTTGCTGGCGTTGGAGTAGTGTTTTACCTGTTAAGCGCTCTGAGAAGAAGGTTGCGTGAAACTGGCTGGTTCGAAGGCAATGATATTGTTCCTCCAAATATGGCAGAGTGGCTTGACTTAGTTGCACTTGGGACTGTAGCGGACGTTGTTCCTCTTGACCACACTAACAGAATATTAGTGCATCAGGGGGTGTTACGTATACGTTCTGGGAGGTCGAGACCGGGGCTTCAGGCATTGTTAGCTTTGGCAGACAAAGATCCCAAAAAGCTAGTTGCTGCTGACTTAGGCTTTACCGTAGGGCCACGACTGAATGCCGCTGGCCGACTAGATGACATGAGTATTGGTGTTGCATGTCTCCTAGAAAATGATCCCAGTACCGCAAGAAAGTATGCGCTGCAGCTTGATCAGCTTAATCTTGAGAGAAGAAAGATTGAAGCAGGTATGCAGGAAGAGGGGATTGCAATTCTCAATCATCTCGAAATAGACCAGAAGTCACTACCCTGGGGGCTATGTTTATTTGACAGCAATTGGCACCAAGGAGTGATCGGCCTGCTTGCATCTAGAATTAAAGATCGCGTGCATCGTCCAGTCATTATTTTTGCTGATGCCGGCGGGGATGACGATACAAAAGAATATAAGGGGTCTGCGCGTTCAATTTCTGGGTTGCATATTCGTGATGCTTTAGAGGCAGTAGCAACAAATCATCCAGGGCTAATAAGCAAGTTTGGAGGACATGCGATGGCAGCAGGTTTGAGTATTAAAGCGAAAGACTATAGTGCCTTTTCTGAGGCCTTTGATCTAGAAGTTAGGTGCCAACTGACGCCTTCTGATTTAGAGGTTGAAATATTCGTAGACGGCGAGCTAACACCGGAAGAATTGAACCTACAAAATGGATTGCTAATAAGAGAATCTGGCCCCTGGGGGCAACAATTTCCAGAACCATTATTTCAAGGAACATTCTATGTTGTCAGTCAGCGCATTGTGGGTGAAAAACACCTTAAACTATTACTATCGGTAGACGATAAGCAGCGCCAGCTAATTGATGCTATCGCATTTAATGTAGATATAGATAGCTGGCCTGACGACAAAAAAGAAAAAGTACAGATCGTCTACAAGATGGACGTTAATTTTTGGCAAGGAAGAGAATCATTGCAGCTAATAGTCGAATCTTTTATTTTGTAATTATACTTGATTGGGTTTAATAGTTAGCTTTTACCAACTTCAAGTTCGAGCCATCTTTCTGAGGCAGCATATAGAGCCTCCTGTTTTTTTGCCATGCCATCCAATACAGGCTGTGTTTCTATGAATGGCTTAAGGTAAAATTCTGGTGCGGTAGTTTGTTCCTGCATAATAGCTATCTCTTCTTCTAGCTTTTCGATAAGCGTCGGTAGCAGGTCAAGTTCACGCTGTAGCTTGTAACTTAGCTTGGCTGGCATTATTTTTTTTGCATTGATGCTGGTTGATTTGCTGGGATTATTCTCAAGATTTTTTTTAGTGTTTTCATTGTCAGAAATTTTTAGCGCTTTGCCGTGATTTTCCCAGTCGCTATAGCCTCCCAGGTATTCTTGGATTTGTCCTTCCTTTTCAAAAGCCAATACGCTTGTGACAACGTTATCAAGAAATTGACGGTCATGACTAACGATAATCAATGTTCCTTTGTACTCTACCAGTTGCTCTTCAAGCACCTCGAGCATTTCTATATCAAGGTCATTTGTTGGTTCATCTAGTATTAGTAGATTACTAGGCTGCGTGAACAGCTTAGCCAGAAGAACTCGATTACGTTCGCCTCCAGAGAGTGCTTTTACTGGAGTCATAGCCCGTTTGGGGGAAAATAAGAAGTTACGCAAATAGCCTATAATATGGCGATCTTTGCCATTAATTTTTATGTATTCTTTGCCATTACCTACATTTTCGGCAATAGTTTTCTCGGTATCTAGCTCTCGATGTATTTGATCGAAATAACCTATTTCTAGATTGGTGCCTAGCTTCACGGAGCCTTTATCAGGAATTATTTGTCCTAAAAGAATTTTAAGTAGAGTAGATTTTCCTACGCCATTATTACCAATCAGGCCTATCCGATCGCCTCGCCGTATCTTGATGTTGATATTATCCATCAGGACCTCACCGTTATACCCATGACAAAGACTACGTGCCTCAACTACTTTTCGACCAGATTTATCTGATGTTTCGACGCTAATTTTGGCTTTCCCTTGGCGGCTAGATCTCTGCATGCGCTCTTCTCGCATTGTTAGCAGTGCGCGCACGCGCCCTTCATTTCGTGTGCGCCTAGCTTTAATACCTTGACGGACCCAAACCTCTTCTTCTGCTAAACGTTTATCAAATAGAGCATTGCGAGTCTGCTCATGCTCTATTGCCTTCTCTTTGAGCAACAAGTAATTGTTAAAGGTTCCAGGCCAGCTGATCAGTCGGCCAAGCTCTATTTCCACGATGCGTGTTGCTAGCTTTTGTAGAAAATTTCGATCATGAGTAATAAAGATGACGCTACCTTGATATCCACGCACTTTATTCTCCAGCCATTCAATTGTACTGATATCTAAATGGTTGGTTGGCTCGTCTAGCAGCAATAGATCCGGGTTGGAGACCAATGCTTTGCCTAGAGCAACTCGACGTCGCCAACCCCCAGAGAGCTCAGCCAATGTTTTGTTAGCAGGAAGGTCTAGCTGGCTAATAATAGTCTCAACTTGCTGATCAATCTGCCAGCCTCCACCAGCATCAATCTGTGCTTGTAGCTGTTCTAGCCTGCTTAGCCCTCGCTTGTCCATAGCCTGCGCCGCAAGCTGATTAAATTGATCAATTAGTGCCTGCTGATCGGCTAGACCATCCTTAATGACATCAAAAACTTTACGATCAACACCTGTGGGCAGAGCTTGCTCTAGCTGACTAATTCGTAGGTGCTGCTTATAGTGGAGTTCACCAGAATCAGGTTTAACTTCTCCATTGATGATTTTGAGTAATGTCGATTTTCCCGCTCCATTTCTCCCGATTAAGCAGATCCTCTCTCCTGGCTCTACGGAAAAACTAGTATTATTGAGTAATGGCGCATCGCCAAATTCAATAGATATATCATCGAGACGGATTAAACTCATGATTGATTCTAATGCTTATGTGATTAGTGATATTAATGAACCGCGGATTTTAACAGAGTTTTTGATTTTCGTGTCAATGTGCGTGCAATCCATGAGAATAGTTGCGTCTAAAGCTGTTATTGGGTGATTTTCTAGCCTCGTCGTTTGTTTGGATGTCTAAGTAGGTGGAGAAGGGGTTAGGATTCCGATAGAATTCGCCTCCTATCCTAATTTTCAGGTGTCAGCATTTAATGGAAATCAACCCTATTAAGAATACCCTCAAGGACCTTCAGTCAAGAACTGATGCGCTAAGGGGGTATCTTTGACTATACCAACAAAAAAGATCGTCTTGTTGAGGTTGAGTTGGAGTTAGGAGATTCTGATGTTTGGAGCGATGCTGCTCGCGCTCAAAATCTTGGCCGTGAGCGATCGGCCCTTGAGATGGTAGTCAAAACTATAGATGTATTAGACTTGGGTGTTTCTGACGCTTGGGAGTTTTTAGAAATAGCGTTCGAGGAAAAAGATGTTGACGCCATTCAGTCGATAGAGTCGGAGCTGGTTGTCCTGTCAGACCAGCTTGCTAAACTCGAGTTCTGTCGAATGTTCTCTGGCCCGATGGATCAAAATAATGCTTATTTAGACATTCAGTCAGGTTCGGGTGGAACTGAAGCCCAAGACTGGGCGGAGATGGTTTTGCGTATGTATCTTCGCTGGGGTGAAGCGAAAGGCTTTAAGGCAACCTTGGAAGAGGCTTCTCCTGGGGAAGTCGCTGGTATCAAAAGTGCCACAGTACATTTTGAAGGCGAGCATGCTTTTGGGTGGCTACGCACAGAAACAGGGGTGCATCGATTGGTTCGAAAGTCTCCGTTTGATTCAG
>CAWUVO010000013.1:0-4608 GCA_963925965.1 uncultured Porticoccus sp.
ACGATATAGCAAATTGATATTTACCAACATAGCTTGGCCCCACCAGGTTAATGGCATGAGGGAGCTGGTCTTTCTCTATATCGAAATCCAACTTTTCCCATTGAGATTTTTGCCAAGAAAAATAAATGTTAGGTGCATCCGGGTAAGAGTCGGGCATGATTTATTTTACCTTATGCAAAAATTCTTCCAAAGCAATCCCAAGCTCTAGTTGAACCTCTGGCAAAGTATTTGAGGCGTCAATCACTCGATATTGCTGAGGGAAATCAGATACCCTTGAAAGGTAACTATCCCTCACCCTCTCAAAGAATTCTATTTTTTCTTGCTCGAATCGATCTGGCTTGCTTCTACCTAGAGCCCTTTCAAGCCCTTGCGTGACAGGAACATCCAGTAATAAGGTTAAATCTGGACGCAAGTCTCCTTGGACAAGGTGCTCTAAGGTGGAAATTTTTTCGCTCGAAATACCGCGGCCTCCGCCCTGATAAGCGTATGTAGCATCAGTGAATCGATCGCATAGTACCCACTCCCCTCGACTCAAACTTGGGGTAATCACTTCAGCAAGATGTTGAGCTCGCGCAGCAAACACTAATAGCAGCTCTGTATTCTCATCCACTGTTTCATTTCTGGGCACCAACAATAGATCGCGAATACTTTCTGCGATAGGTGTACCTCCTGGCTCTCGAGTCAATATGTGTTTTATATTTTTTTCATCTAACCATTGTTTAATAAACGCCATATTGGTCGTTTTTCCAACGCCCTCCGCCCCTTCAATAGTTATAAATTTTCCCAATTTTTTATTCATAAATAGCCAGCCTAAGCTCACGGGTTTGAATGATAGTCTGATTTTCGGTTTAACTGATACCGCTTCACTGCGTTTAAGTGCTCATCTAGGCTGGCAGAAAAAAAATGGCTTCCATCCCCCCTTGCAACAAAATACAGCGCATCAGTTTTCAGTGGATGGAGTGCTGCATAAATAGAATCTCTACCAGGCAGGGCAATTGGAGTGGGAGGAAGGCCTTTAATCACATAAGTGTTGTATGGCGTAGCTTTCTTTAAGTGACGCCGTGTAATATTGCCCTGATACTTATCCCCCAAGCCATATATTACAGTGGGGTCTGCCTGCAAGCGCATCCCTTTTTTCAGTCTATTGACAAAAACAGCAGCAATATTTTTCTTTTCAGAGGTAGAACTGGCCTCCTTTTCTATGATTGAGGCCAATATCAAAGCCTCATAGGAAGATCTATAGGGTAAATCAGGGGCTCTTTGTTCCCACTCGTCTTTTAGGGTCCTACTCATAACATCATACGCTAATTGAAGAATTTCAATGTCGCTATCTCCCTTACTATATAAATATGTGTCAGGGAAAAAAGCCCCTTCAAGCTGAGAAATTTTTCCACCAAGGGCCACAATAATCTCTGCGTCGCTCAAACCATTCAACTGATGAGATAGCTTTGGCTGTTTAGCCAGTAAATCCAGAAAGTCTCTGGAGCGCAGTCCTTCAGGTATGGTTAATTTGTATTTAACTACATCTCCATCAGTCAGAGTTTTAAGAATATTTTTTAGCGAAGAATTTCCATGAATTAAGTATTCTCCGGCAAAAATAGCTGTCTGGCTGGTGACTTGAGCATAAGCCACATAAAGTTTTGGCCATGAAAGAAGCCCTTTTTTTGACAGCTCATCTGATATAGCGCTTAAGCCCCCACCTTTCGGAACAACTAGAATCAAAGATTCTTTTAATCCTATAATTGGAGAATCAAGAAAAGAAGAAAATCGCTCCATTGAAAATACAAAGCTGAGGCTTATCAAAAGTGTCCATAATAACTTTTTATGCCTCACCGGTAACATGAAAAAACCTTATATAGTTCTTTTTGTATTTTTTGGGTGTAATTTCCCCTAGGCCAGCTACAGTGACCATCGACAGATAACACCGGTAAAATTCCAGCAATAGAATTACAAATAAAAACCTCATCAGCAGACAGCAAGTCATCCACAGTTAATTTAACTTCTTTAATAATATACCCAGTACTTGGAAATAAATCATCCATAAGATATCTACGCATAACGCCAGCGACCCCGCATTCTGCAATCTCGGGGGTAATCCAGGCTCCTGCTTTAAAAAGAAAAATATTGCTACTTACACATTCAACCACATAGCCATCCTGACTTAACATCAGTCCATCATAAAATTCACCCTCCCATTCCGCTCGCGCAATAACCTGATCTAATCGATTTAGATGCTTAATGCCGGACAGTAAAGGGGAGATAGGCAGGCGATGCTGGCAACACTTCAATGAAACTCCTTGTTTTCTAGGCAAAGAAAAATTTGTGCCAAGGGGATACCATTGTAAAATATAACAAGTGCTACCTGGTTTATTGTAAAAATATCCTCTTTTGCCGCTGCCGGCTGTAACAACAATTTTTATAACTCCACCTTCAGGGATTACATCCAAGAGCTGATAAAAATATTTTTTTAGGAGCGCTTCATTAGAAACGATGCCAATAGCTCTAGCTCCTTCAGTTAGCCGCTCAATATGGTACCTTAAAAGTGGTGCTGTCTTATTGAATATTTTGATGGTCTCAAATAATCCATGCCCATAAGACAGCCCCCGATCGTTAACCGAAATAGAGTCTGCTGGCTCGCCATTTATAAAACAAAGAAGTTCACTATCACTGCTCATAAGTAATTAAACCAAATATATCGAGTAATTGCAGGCAAAAAAAAAGCCGCTTAGTACAAGCGGCTCTCTACAGATTTCTAGCTTAAAATTAAGCAGTGTTTGCATTAATATAGTCTATCGCATTTTGTACAGTTGCGATTTTTTCAGCATCTTCATCAGGAATCTCTGTGTCAAATTCCTCTTCTAAAGCCATAATTAGCTCAACAGTATCTAGTGAGTCAGCCCCAAGATCTTCAACGAAAGACGAAGATAGTTTAACGTCTGCTTCTTTCACGCCAAGTTGCTCAGCAACCATTTTTGTTACACGTTCTTCGATGCTATTCATGAATTATCTCCTGTTTCTAAAAAAATAATTAAATCGCCGAGTGAACATTTTTTACATCACAACTGCAACTTAACAACAAATATTTTGTAAGAATGACTTTCGTCAGCCGCGCATTTTACATCGAAATAACACGTCTTGTAACTGATTTTGAAAAATACATTATTTAATCATACAAAACAGCAACTTATGACATATACATGCCACCATTTACATGGATATTCTCTCCTGTGATGTAGGCTCCAGTATCTCCTGCTAGGAAATTTACAACTTCAGAAATCTCTTCTGGTTCACCCAATCGACCTAGCGGAACTTGAGATAAAATCATATCTCTATTTGCATCTGGAAGATTTTTGGTCATGTCTGTGTTGATAAATCCTGGTGATATAGTATTAACAGTAATATTGCGCGGACCAAGCTCTTTGGCTAGAGAGCGAGTAAATCCTCCAACACCAGCTTTTGTCGCAGAATAATTTGTTTGCCCCGCATTACCCATAGAGCCAACCACAGAACCTATCGTGATGATCCTCCCCCAGCGCGCTTTTGTCATGCCGCGCAGGCAAGCTTTCGACAAACGATAGATGGCATTAAGGTTGGTATCCATAACGTCAAGCCATTCCTCATCTTTCATGCGCATCAAAATATTATCCTTAGTTATACCTGCATTATTAACCAGTATCAAAGGAGCTTCATAGTGACCCTTAATTGACTCCATCATATAATCAATTGAATCTTTGTCGCTAACGTTTAATATCATTCCTTGGCCTTTTATATTTTTACTTAAAAAGCGCTGCGATATATTCTGTACTCCTGCGTCAGATGTCGCTGTAGCAATAACTGTGGCACCGAGCAAACCTAATCCATCTGCAATAGCTGCACCTATCCCTCTGCTTGCACCAGTTACAAGTGCTACTTTGTTCTCAAAATTCATAATAAAATCCTTTTTAATTTCATATTAAATATCTGATAGGGCTAGATTTAGTGAAGTGACATCCTCAGTTGAATATATGCCGAGAGAGCTGTCAATTCGTTTACACAGCCCGCCTAATACTTTACCAGCACCACACTCAACCAAATCACTGATGCCTTTTTGAACTACAAAATTAATACAATCTACCCATAAAATAGGTCTCGAAATCTGCTCTATCATTAAATTTTTAATTTTCTGTGGGCTCAGCTCAGTTTCAGCATTAACATTATGAACTATCAATACTCGAGGGGGGGAAAAGTTAGTTCTGCCTATATCTTCACTCAATCTTTGAGCGGCCGGCTTCATCAGGCCGGTATGAAAAGGTGCGCTTACGGGTATAGACAAAGCTCGTTTTGCACCAGCCTCTTTGCAGCTAACCATAGCTCTATTCACAGCGGCTAAATTCCCAGCAATAACAACCTGACCGGGTGAGTTAAAGTTGACTGCCGTCACTTCTTGGTCCTGGCAGCTTTCTCTACAAATGGACTTAATGGTTTTATCATCAAGACCGATAATAGCAGCCATAGCGCCCTCACCTAACGGAACCGCCTCTTGCATATAAGCACCGCGGTTCCTAACAAGTCGGACAGCGTCCTTGAATTCTACTACTTCAGAACAACCAAGAGCCGACCCCTCCCCCA
>CAWUVO010000014.1:0-5024 GCA_963925965.1 uncultured Porticoccus sp.
AATACACTCTAACCTCATAAATACTGAAATAAATTCTGAAATAAATACTGAAATAAATACTGAAATAAATACTGAAATAAATACTGAAATAAATACTGAAATAAATACTGGCGGTACAGGGAAAAATAACAAAATCATACACAGGTAAATTGATTTTTATATTTTTCGTTAATATAATTATTTTTGACAGTGGTGCTTTACTGCAATTAAAAACGACTTTTTTAATTGCAGCTGCGCGGTTACCCTTATTACCTAAGAAACTGAACACACGAGAGCTTTTAAAAAAATGACACAAAAAATCAATCAACAAACACGCAGAGCAAAAATAAAAGATCAGCCATTTGTAAATTTACTGATGCCAATAGGCTCAGATGCGGGAAGAGAAGACCTTGAAAAACAAAGAGCCCGCATAAAGAAGATCAATAGAGCTGCAGCAAAGAAAATATTTGTGCCATTTTCAACAAATATGGAGCAACGAAAAGCTGCAATAGAGCTCCGAGCAAAAGGCAGGAGAATTGTATCAGGCCTGCCTGGTCAAGTTCCTGATTACGAAGACTTAGAGTGCTCGCTTCAACTGATTGAAGTGGGCGGACAATTTATAGTAGCGCCGGTCGAGTAGTGATTCTTTTAGGCAGGAATTTTTTGATCCTGCCTAAACTTATTATCCTGAAAATAAAGCAACTGGATAAGCTATAAAAATTAGCTTTCTGTAGATTTTCAGTCAGTCAATTTTTTCAGCAAACGGCTTTCCTGTAAGTTCGATCATTATTTCTTTTTTGCAGGTAACAATCGTCACCCTGTTTTCGCCAGACCAATCTATAGAGACCAGGTCATCCATCAGCTCATCATCAAGTGCATCTGCTTGATTGGTCTCGGCATAAAAAATAATTTCTGGAAACACAATACGTAACGACGGCTCTTCATCTGAAGGGTCTCCTAGGCACTCTATAAATAATAAACGCACATCAATGTCGTATACCAAATTAGAAATATAAGGGGAACTATTTCCCAGCAGTGTTGTTAATGTCATAAATTTTCCTAAGATTTTATTTGGTGTCATGTGTTAGCACAACAAGTCACTTAGATGAGTATACATTAGTAGCTAGGTATTTTTTATTATGATTTACCGCTATTCTGTTTGAATAATTTTTATATTTTATGGAGTTTTCAGGTGGCCAATGAGAGCAGATTAGTTTACTCCAAAGAAACTGGTCGGATTAAGCGTCCCAAAGAACAAGAAAACAGACTGGTCAGTGATGGAACAGTCCGGGTTTGTTTTGAAAAGAAAGGCAGAAAAGGGAGTGGTGTTACAACTATTTCTGGCCTGCAAGTTCCCGATGAAGAATTAAAAAGTTTAGCCAAAAATCTTAAACAACTATGCGGGACAGGCGGCACTTTAAAAAATTACATCATTGAAAGACACGGCGACCACCGAGAAAAGCTGCGCGAAAATTTAGAACAGCGAGGCCATATCGTCTTGTAGTAAAAGCGTACTTCCATAGTGGGCCACACAGAAGCCAAAGTGAACAATCTTGAACTATTTAAAATTTAATAATAGTTTCGCCGCACTAGGAGACGAATTCTTTACTCGGCTTGCGCCTACAGGCCTACCAGAACCATACCTAATAACCGTTAATCATGCCGCCCTATTATTGCTTGGCCTGCCTTCTCAGACAGATCATTCTCTCTTACTACCAGACTGGCTTGCAGAATGGTGTAACGGAAACTCCATTATCGAGGGAAGCGATCCGTTAGCTATGGTCAGTGGTCATCAGTTGGGGGTTACTCTCCACAACTAGGAGAAAGCAGGGGCTTGCTGCTTGGAGAGGTTGGAGGTCCAACAGGAAAATGGAATGTACACCTTAAGGGTGCAGGAAAAACATCCTATTATCGCTTTGGAGACGGCAAAGCCGTCTTGCGATCAACGATAAGGGAGTATCTTTGCAGTGAAGAAATGTATGGTCTTGGCGTTAGCACAACGCGAGCCCTTAGTATTTTTTCAAGCGAAGAGCCTGTTTACAGGAAGCAGCCTGAGAAAGCTGCTATGTTGATTCGTTTGGCGCGAAGTCATGTCAGGTTTGGCTCTTTTGAATATTTTCATCACACGCAAAATACTGCATGCGTCAAAAAACTAGCTGACTATATAATCACACAGCATCTCCCAGAACTAAAAAAAAGCGACAATCGTTATCTTGAGATGTTCAGGTATACAGTCCACAAGACAGCTAAATTAATTGCACAATGGCAGGCCGTAGGTTTTTCTCACGGCGTCATAAATACTGATAATATGCCCATTGTCGGCGAAACAATGGACTATGGCCCGTTCGGATTTTTAGACAACTACAATCCAAATTTTATTTGCAATCACTCTGACACCAGCGGCCGCTGCTCCTTTAAACAACAGCCTACCGTAGGGTTATGGAACTGCAATGCTCCAGCCAATGCCCTGACTAGCCTGCTGCCGCCAGAGCAACTAATGACTGTACTCAAAGAATACGAGCCATTATTCTTTGGTGCTCTACTCGAGCTATACAGAAACAAGTTGGGGCTATTGGACCCTCGATTAAATGATCAAGACTTAATAGATGAGCTGCTGGAAATATTAGAAGATGACAAAGTTGATTACGCCATTTTCTTTCGGCGTCTTTGTTTTCTCGGCGAAAAAAGTGGGTATAAAAATTTAGAGGATTTATTTACTCATCGAAATAAATTCAACCAATGGATAGGGAAATATCAAAATCGCCTTGGTCTTGAAAGAGTGGGCAATAGTGCCAGAAAAAGTAAGCTGATTAACAGCAACCCAAAATATATTTTTCGGAATTATATGGCAGAAATAGCAATTCGAAAAGCTGAAGACGAAAAGGATTACTCAGAAATAAATCGGATGCTTAGATTGCTTCAATCACCCTATGATGAACATCTGGATTGCGAAGAATATACAAAAATACCACCCAAATGGAGTGAAGAAATAAGTGTAAGCTGCTCTTCCTGAAAGTATAAAAATACATTAAAAGAACAAGAGGTAATTTATGTTAATCATCGGAATGGTTTAATCTAATTTTCCTGTGATTGACGGACTACCAGCGCCTAGCATTAATCCTATCCAGCGGGTATTTTGGTCATTCTCTAGAGCAATTTTTATCATAACTGTCAGCGGTATTGAGAGCAACATTCCGACAGGACCTAAAACCCATCCCCAAAAAACCAATGATAAAAATACAACTAAAGGTGACAAGTTGAGCCCCCTACCCATCAGTTTTGGTTCCAACACATTGCCAATCAGGATATTAATTGCCAGATAACTTGCAGCTACCAACCCAGCTGTCAAAGGTCCCAGTTGTATTAGAGTTAGTAAAATTGCCGGGATCGCCGCAATAATAGATCCAATTGTAGGAATAAAATTCAGCAAGAATGCAATCAGCCCCCACATAACAGGATAATCAACACCAAATTGCCACAAAATAATTGCAACTAAACCCCCGGTCAATAAACTTAAAAGTGATTTAATCCCTAAGTAGCTATGTACGCTATCTAAGAAACGAACTAATCCGTCATTGACTGATGCATTAGAGTTTCTTGCAAGTTGCAGTTTTTCGCTAAATCCAATCTCTTCGGCCAATATAAAAATCACAGTCAACAAAATCATGAAAGTATTGGTCAGTGCATTTCCAAAAGATGTCAGTGTATTGCCTGCAATCTGCATAATAGCGCCAGGATTAAAACTTTCCCGCATCTGTCCAGCATCAAGTGTTAAGCCAAGATCGCTTAACCAGTGCAACAATACAGCACTCATCTCTTGAAGCCTGTGTTCATACCCTGGTAAATTTTTTCGAAAATCACCCACAGATGATCCTACCAATGCGCCAATCAACCAGCCCACCAAGAACACACAGCCCACAATTAAAAAAATAGACAGCCCGCCTGGTACTTTTTTTGCTTTAAGCCAAGACAAAAGGGGGGAGAAAATGAGGGCTACAAACACTGATAGAAAAAAAGGCACTAATAACGTTTCTGCCATTTTAATTCCGGCAACCACCACAACAAAAGCAGCAGCAGTTACAAGACCTTTTGCAAATGGTGAGGATTCTTTCATGCGTCTGTTTCCAATAGCTCTATTAGTAGTTTTTGTATTTTTTTGACTCCCTTTTCTGTAAGAAGGTCGCCCGGATAATCCATACCCTCCACTTTATTTATAACCTGGCAACGCAAGCGAATATTTTCTAGTATTGCATTATGCCTAATTGGAAGCCCAAGAAACACCTCCCAATCATTAGTGGTAGCATTACCACTTAAAACTAAACTTAATAGTTCAACAACATTTTCCTTCTCTAGGCGATACACGAGAGGTCCGGTTCGCAAAAAAATTAGAACGACTATTAGAACAAAAATGAAAGTAGCAACCAAAGTCAGCAAGAAACTCAAAAATCCGCCGATTATTTAAAAACAGTAGTAAAATTTACAACAAAAGATATGTTTTGACCATAATTTAATTTTCAACCTATTGCGACGGAAAGAGATAATTATTATTGTACGCACGTCAGGGCTCTCTTGTGGCGCTAAATCTAAGATCTGGGTATCTCTCCTCTGTGAGCGACAAGTTAACTCTAGTAGATGCAAGGTAGGTTAAATAGCCGCCGCCATCTAACGCCACACCATCTGGCACTTTTCGCTTTATTTCTTCTATTTTTCGAACATCGTCAGCCTCTATCCATCGGGCCGTATGCACATTTACTGGCTCGTAAGCTGCTTCCACGCCATATTCATCCTTGAGTCGGAAAGTAACCACATCAAACTGCAGTTGTCCTATCGCACCAACAATGATGTCATTATTATTTAGCGGGAAAAAAACCTGGGTGCTGCCTTCCTCAGATAACTGCTTGATACCTTTTTGTAATTGTTTCATTTTCAATGGATCACGCAATCGAATGCGTCTGAACAGCTCTGGAGAAAAATAGGGAATACCGGTAAATTTGATGTTCTCTCCAGTGGTAAATGTATCGCCTATCTGGATAGTGCCGTGATTA
>CAWUVO010000015.1:0-15062 GCA_963925965.1 uncultured Porticoccus sp.
CAGCACCTATTAGCCTCTAGGTCAAAAACAGAGAACAAGGGCCCTCAAAAATGAATAATGAATTTACCTACAATGAAATTCGCGAACAAATGAAAGTTATGCCAAACATTGATCCTGAATTCGAAGTAAGGCGACGACTAAATTTTATAAAATCAACTCTAATTAAATCAGGGCTGACACATCTAGTTCTCGGCGTAAGTGGTGGTATTGATTCGGCGACCTGCGGAAGACTGGCCCAACTAGCAATAGATCAACTTAATCAAGAACACCTAGATCCTACATATGTTTTTATTGCCGTAAGACTTCCATATGGAGCGCAGGCGGATGAGGCGGATGCACAGGCGGCCTTACAATTTATTCAGCCATCTAAAACTGTTTTTATTGACATTAAATCAGGTGTAGATGATATCCATGAAGAAGTTGTTAGCTCTACAAATGGCGATATAACATTAACTAATGCAAAAAAAGACTTTACCAAAGGCAACACTAAAGCTCGTGTTCGTATGACAATACAATATGAAATCGCTAGTTTGTGCGAAGGGTTGGTTCTTGGGACAGATCACTCTGCCGAAAATATTACTGGATTTTATACAAAATGGGGAGATGGAGCTTGTGACTTAGCCCCCCTATTTGGTTTAAGCAAAAGACAAGTGCGCAGAATTGCTAAGTTCCTCAGCGCACCAACCAAACTCATCAATAAAACACCGACAGCAGATCTTGAATGCCTTGCTCCACAAAGAGCAGACGAGGATGTCTTAGGAATTACTTATGATAAAATTGATGATTTTTTAGAAGGAAAGCCTATCAGTGAAGAAACAATGGATACTATTGTTTCTCTCTTTAATAAAACCATACATAAGCGTAGCTCTATCGCGACAATTTATGATCATAATAGTCCATAAAAGCTACTAACGAAGCTCTCGGGGAATTGAAAACTTTATATTTTCTTCAATCCCGACAGCCTCGATTGGAATTTTACATCCCATAAGCGCCAAAACATCAATAACAGAACTAACAAGAGCTTCTGGAGCAGAAGCTCCAGCTGTAACGCCAATCTTAGTTTTTCCCAGCAGCCACTCTTTATTGACCCCTTCAGCATCATCAATCAAATACGCTTCTACGCCGCAATGTTCAGCCAGCTCTCTCAAACGATTAGAATTAGAGCTATTAGCTGAACCAACAACGAGAATCAAATCACACTCAAGAGCCAATTGCCTGACAGCATCCTGCCTATTTTGAGTGGCATAGCATATATCATCTGTTTTTGGTCCTTCTATAAGAGGAAAACGCTTCCGCAATGCATTTATAATTTGAATCGTATCGTCAACAGATAGGGTTGTTTGGGTCACATAAGAAATTTTCTCTGGATTTTCGACGTGCAATTTTTTTACGTCAGATTCGCTTTCTACCAGATAAATACGACCCCCACCAGCGACTTCAGGATACTGGCCCATCGTACCTTCAACCTCAGGATGCTCTTGATGGCCAATCATTACACAGTCGCGACCCTCATCGCTAGATCGAGCAACCTGTATATGCACTTTTGTTACCAAAGGACAGGTTGCATCAAAAATTTTCAAATTTTTTTCATTAGCTTTTTTTCTTACAGATTGAGATACCCCGTGCGCACTAAAAATTACTGTCACATCATTCGGGATATCTTCTATTTCATCCACAAAAATGGCGCCACGCTCACGCAACATACCCACCACTGATTTGTTATGCACCACTTCGTGACGAACATAGATGGGGGGGCCATAAACATCCAGAGCTCGAGAAACTATTTCAATAGCCCGATCTACTCCAGCACAAAATCCTCTTGGGTTAGCTAGCTTTACATCAATCAATGTTTTACCACTGGCTCAACAGAGAGAATTTTTACCTTGAAGCCAATAGCATGTCCAGCCAAAGGATGGTTGAAGTCTACTATGACTATTTTTTCATCGAAATCTATCACTACGCCAGGTAATTCAGCTTTGTTTGCGTCAGCAAAGGATATCAATAACCCTATCTCAATATCTAGACTATCAGCAAAATCTTTCCGAGAGAACTCCTGGATATTACTAGGGTTGTGCTGCCCAAAACCATTTTCTGGTTCTATAACAATTGTCTGTTCTACTCCCGCCACCAGGCCAGTCAAAGCAAGCTCAAACCCTGATAGCAATTTTCCGTCTCCAAAAATACAAGTGGCAGGATCCTTATCAAAATTAGAATCTACCAAGGATCCATCTTCTAAAGAAAGTGAAAAATGTAATGTTATTTTTGTATCTGGCCCAACAGGGAGCATCCCTATATCAGATAATTTGCTCATAAGATCACCTATTTATACTTTTTTTGATGCAAGGAGGCTCTCAAAAATTAAAAATATCGCTCCCAAAGTAATACTTGCATCAGCAATATTAAATGCTGGCCAATGGTGCAAATTATAATAAAAATCAATAAAATCAATAATATAACCTAAAAATATTCGATCATATAGGTTACCAAGAGCACCACCTAAAATTAAAGCTAAAGATATCGATAAAAAAAACTGTGACGCTTTCAAGCGATATAGCCAAACCATCAAGACAATACTTACTACCAATGAAATTATTAAAAATAACCAACGCTGCCAGCCCCCAGCATCACTCAAAAAACTAAATGCTGCCCCCGTATTGTGCACCAAGGTGAAACCAAGCCCAGGAAAAATATTACTATATTCTCCATATAAAAAATTTTGAGTTATTGCATATTTAGTAAGCTGATCGACAATCAACACAAAAATAGCTACAACATACCATCGCACTATTTGCCAGCTCATAATATTAATCCTAAAAAATTAACTATAGCTAAAGACTGCGGAGAAACATGGGCAGCCTTAGGCATATAAACGCTGCTCGCCTTGTCCGTCAATATTTTCAATACAACGGCTGCAAATATCAATATGTTTTACATGAGAGCCCACATCTTCGCGATGATGCCAGCATCGCTCACACTTTGCGTGCTTTGTTCTGGTAGCTTGCACCAAGAGCCCATCAATTTCTGTTGGCGCTGCATCTACGGCATCACTAAGAGGTTTTATCTCAGCTTCAGAAGTAATAAAGACGAATCTTAACTCATCCTCTAGCTTCTCTAGGGTCTTTTGTAGTTCTTCGTTCACATAAACTATGACTTTGGCTTCAAGTGATTTTTGAATACCGTCTTTCTTTTTTTCTTCTAAAATTTTGTTGACTGCGTTTCGTGCCCCTAAGATCAGTTCCCAGTCACTGGTTGTAATTTTACCTTCAGTAATAAATGGCAGTTCTTTCCATTCGGCAAAAAAAATAGACTCCTCTCTATCACCAGGCATGTATGTCCAAATTTCTTCTGCGGTAAAGCTCAATATCGGTGCAATCCAACGGACGAATGCATCTAAAATATAATATATGGCTGTCTGAGCTGATCGCCTTGCGATAGAATTTTCTTGGCAAGTATACTGACGATCCTTGATAATATTTAGATAGAATCCACCCATATCAGTAACACAAAAATTATGCAGTTTCTGGTAAATATGATGAAATTGATAGCTATCGTATGCTGCTACAATTTCCTTATGCATCTTTATGGTTAGGCCTAAAGCCCAGCGATCGAGAGCCAGCATTTCATCGATAGGCACCAGATTGTCAGAAGGATTGAAATCGTCTAAATTAGACAAGAAAAAACGCGCTGTATTGCGGATTCTGCGATACGAGTCACCAGATCGCTTCAAAATTTCATTGGAAACACTCATCTCGCCACTGAAATCTGTAGCTGCAACCCACAGCCTCAACACATCAGCACCCTGATCGCTGATAACTTGCTGTGGCGATAATACATTGCCAATAGATTTAGACATCTTGAGGCCATCGGCATCCACAACAAAACCATGCGTCAAAACTGCCTTATAAGGAGCAGTATTTTTTATTGCAATTGCAGTTTTTAACGATGATTGAAACCAACCCCTGTGTTGATCGGATCCTTCCAGATAAAGATCTGCAGGAAATTGCAACTCTTTGCGCTCATCAAGAACAGCAGCATGAGTGACACCTGAGTCAAACCATACATCCAAGGTATCGCTCACCTTGTTGTACTCATTTTCTTGTTCGCCCAGCAATTTCTTAGCATCCATTTCATACCAAAAATCTATGCCGTGTTGTTCGACGCCAGATGCTATAATTTCTATTAAGCGCGGGGTATCAGGATGAATATCACCAGTCAATTTATGAATGAACAATGGAATAGGAACGCCCCAAGTGCGCTGACGGGAAATACACCAATCTGGGCTATTTTCAAGCATTCCATCAATTCTTGCCTGCCCCCACTCTGGATACCAAGACAGCAATGGAACTGCTTTTTTTGCTTTTTTTAGCAAGCCACCCTGAGTCATGCTAATAAACCACTGAGGGGTCGCACGATAAATCAATGGAGTCTTGGTTCGCCAACAATGGGCGTAACTATGTGTAATCTTTGTATTAGCTAGCAACCGATTTCTGTCTTTTAGTAGGTCTACGACTTTTTCGTCAACCTTATAAACATGTTCTCCGGCAAAAAAATCTACGTCTTTTCGAAACACGCCGTTATCATCGATATAATTAAGGGTGCTAATATTATATTTTTCCGCAACAACAAAATCATCCACACCATGATCCGGCGCAGTATGAACACATCCGGTACCAGCCTCAGTTGTAACATAATCTCCAAGAATGACAGGCACCTGACGATCAGAAAAAGGATGCTTCAAGACTAATGACTCAAGCTGAGAACCTTTAGCGTGACCCACCACTTGATAATCTTTTACCCTCCAGCGGGACAAAATAGACTCAACAAGACTTTTGGCAACTAAATATCGTCCCGATAAACAACCTAGGGGCTGGCAAGCTAAAAGCACATAATCTAGTTCGGGATTCAAGCTAACTGCCTGATTTGACGGCAAAGTCCAAGGAGTTGTAGTCCAGATAACTACGGAGATATCACCGACACCGGTAATCCCAGACATTGCTTTGCCGAAAGCGTCTTCGTTAGCCACAGGAAATGCGACGTCAATTGAAAATGAGATTTTGTCTTGATATTCAACCTCAGTTTCAGCCAGTGCCGAGGCGCCTACGACACTCCAATAAACTGGCTTGTAGCCCTTAACTAAATGTCCATTTTCAACAACTTTACCAAGGGCACGGATAACACTTGCTTCAAATTTTTTATCCATAGTGAGGTAAGGGTTGCCCCATTCAGCAAAAACACCAAGTCGAATAAAATCCTCCTTTTGTCCTGCTACTTGTCGTTGCGCATATTCCCTACATTTTTGGCGAAAAGTTTTATGATCTACTTTGATCCCAGCTTTTCCAATTTTTTTTTCTACCTCATGCTCAATAGGAAGTCCGTGACAGTCCCAGCCTGGAACATACGGGGCATCGTAACCACTAAGAGTTCGAGATTTAATCACAATATCTTTTAATATTTTATTAACGGCATGACCAATATGAATTTTACCGTTCGCATAAGGGGGGCCATCATGCAAAATAAACTTTTTCCTACCATGACGCCTTTCGCGCAATCTCTCATAGAGTTTACTTGTTTCCCAATGCTTGAGCATTTCCGGTTCTCTTTGAGAGAGATTAGCCTTCATCGGAAACGAGGTAACAGGTAAATTTAAAGTGAATTTGTAGTCAGTCATTTTTTAAAATCTTCTTCTATAGTTATGCAGTAAAATATTTTCGAGCGACCTGAATATCGCGATTAATTGCTTTAACCATCACGCCTAAGGAAGAAAACGTTTCTTCATCACGAATTTTAGCTTTAAATTCTACGTGAATTCTTTGTCCATATAAATCTTCATCAAAATCTAACAAATGAACTTCAAGTACTGGCTTAACTAAATCACCTATAGTTGGCCTGATGCCCACATTGGCAACACCCGCTAAGCGGCGATTACTCAACAATACCTCTACAATAAAAACCCCATTTAATGGGGCGCTGTATCTTTTCAGTTCGACGTTAGCGGTAGGAATCCCAATCTCCCTGCCAAATCTCTGTCCATGGATAACGCAACCCGTTATTTTAAAGGGTTCACCCAGCAGTTTCTCGGCTAGAATAAAATTAGATGCCCCTAAGGCTGAACGAATACGCGTGCTGCTAATTCGCTCACCTTGATGCTCTAAGGTTAAAGTATCAATGACATCAAAATTATTTTTATACCCAGCTTGCTGTAGCAGTCGATAATTTCCACTTCTGTCATGGCCAAATCTAAAATCATCGCCTATCACTAAGCAGCGAACTTTTAAGCCAGAAATCAAAACTTTCTCAACAAAATCTATTGCTGACAAGCTGCGCAGAGAGCGATTAAATTGCAAACAAAAAATCTTGTCTACACCCACATCAATGAACGCCTCAACTTTTTCACGCAAACGCATTAAGCGAGCCGGAGCCTGTTCGCCAGAAAAAAATTCTTGGGGCTGCGGCTCAAAAATCATAACAACAGAAGGCAACCCAAGCTCGTTAGCTTTATCAATCAACTGCCGTAATATAGCCTGATGCCCTAAATGGACGCCGTCAAAAGACCCAATGGTTGCAACGCAACCACTACGCTCAGGCTTCAAATTATGCAAGCCTCTAATAAATTTTTTATTATCTTTAGTCACTTGCCGTCGATTTCGCAAAATGAAGCAAAATTATACCCATCCATCGCGATTAAAAACAGATTAGCTTCTTATTTATATTAGCATTAAGCTCAACTTGAGCCGATCTAAGTCATAGCTTATTTATTTTTAAGATGAAGAAAGCGAAAACCGCCTAAAAAAAGAGCTGAAATATAAACTATCACACCTGTAACACACATCATGCCTAGCCATCCAGTCCTTTCCCACCAGACCAATTCTAGCCAACTGTTAAAGTACGTAGTAAATCCATATAAAGTGATACACATCGCGATATTGGCACTCAACAACATGAATAAAAATTTACGCCAACCTGGTTCTGGAACATACACATCACTCTTACGCAAGCCGCGAAATAACAAAATACTATTTAGTATAGCGGCTAACGATGTCGCTAAAGCCAACCCAACATGGCCTACCTCTAGATAGAAATGAAGGGGTGTCGCTAAAAAAATGTTAAGCCCCATATTTACCGCCAAAGCTATGATGCCTATACGAACAGGGGTTTTAATGTCTTGACGGGAAAAATAACCTGGAGCTAAAACTTTTATCATCATAAAAGCCACTACCCCCACTGAGTATGCACGCAAACTCAAAGCAGCCATAGCCATATCTCGGGGTGTCATGACTTCTCCGTAATAGAATAATGCTGCTAAAATTGGCTCGGCCAAAATTATAAGTGCTATGGCCGCCGGAATAGCAATAAGCAAAACTAAACGAATCGCCCAATCTAATGTGGCGCTGAACTTCTCAAGATTATCGGCGACATGCTGCCTAGATAGATTAGGCAATATAACAGTAGCAATAGCAATCCCAAATACACCTAGAGGCAGCTCAGCTAAACGGTCAGAATAGTAAAGCCAGGAAATACTTCCAGTGGGAAGCAATGAGGCTATCATGGTATCCAGCAAAAGATTTATTTGGCTCACTGAAACGCCAAAGATTGCTGGGGCCATTAACTTCAGTATCTTGACAACCCCCTCATCACGCCAGGCTAAAGTAGGGGAAGGAATCATATGAATTTGAGCTAAAAATGGTAGCTGAAATAACAACTGTATTACACCTGCAGCCAAAACACCCCAAGCAAGAGCATACACCGGCTCATCAAACCATGGGGAGACAAAAATCGCTGCAACTATTAAGGATATGTTTAAAAAAATGGGAGTGATAGCAGGAACTGCAAATCTATCATAGCTATTAAGAATTGCTCCAGCAAACCCTGTTAAGGACATTAGCATTAAGTAAGGAAATGTAACCCTCAACATGCCACTAGCAGCAGCAAATTTATCCGGATCATCCAACCAAAAGCCAAATGCAAAAATACCGGTAATCAGGGGAGCCGCTATAACAACTAAAACTGTAACTGCAATAAGCATGGACCCTAAAACACCGGCTACGCTATTTATTAAAGTTTTTACTGCAGCTTGGCTGCCAATCTCTCGGTATTCAGCTAAAACAGGAACAAAGGCTTGAGAAAAAGCACCCTCAGCAAAGAGACGCCGAAAAAAATTAGGGATTTTAAACGCAACAAAAAAAGCATCTGCCATGGCATCTGCGCCAATAAACCTGGCTATAACAATATCTCGTAGTAATCCCAGGACCCTAGAGCACATAGTCATGGAGGCGACCACCCCGCTAGATCTTAATAATCCCACTGGTTCCGCTAGAAGACTTGGCTGCTTGCTTATATCAAGCAAATCTTGATGCTTCAAAAGTTAAATCCCGATTACATTGCAAAAGTAAGAAATTAATTTTCAAAATAATCATATCCATATTGAGCTTAAGTTTACGATCATATTTAGATTTAGCACAGACATAACATAAAATATGAGAAGAACCCTTCTAATATTAGATTTTAATCATGATAATGAGGATTTCACCACAATTCATATTGATAAGCACTAGCAAACATTGTATATTCTCGCGCCTTGAATTAAGACCTTAATCTTAATATAGCTTATAAGGAGTATTAGGTGGCCAACACACCCCAAGCACGCAAAAGAGCGCGGCAGAATGAAAAAAATCGTAAGCATAATGGCAGCATGCGCTCCATGGTTCGCACCTATTTGAAAAAGACAGATGCTGCCATAGAGTCAGGTGAGGCAGCGGCAGCACAAGCTGCCTTCAACATAGTTGCTCCCATACTTGACCGAATTGCGGATAAGGGGGTTATCCATAAAAATAAAGCTGCCCGTCATAAAAGTCGCTTAAACGCAAAAATAAAAGCCCTTTCGGTTAGCTAGCCATTAAAAATTAGTCGCCCGAATAATGTAAAACCGGCATATAGCCGGTTTTTTTATGTATGAATTTTAATTGAATGGCGATCCCATGCAAAGAAGAGGAATACTCTAGGTCAAAACTAAATTATCACTATGAATTAACTCCTGGGAATCACAATAACCCAGTGCATCAGATATAAGTGTACTGCTTTTACCAATAATTTTAGCGCTCTCGACAGCACCGTAATTAACAAGCCCTCGTGCAATTTCGGCGCCACTCTCATCAATACACTTCACCAAGTCACCTTTACGAAAACTTCCTTCGATGCTCTTTACCCCAATTGGGAGAAGACTCTTGCGATGCTTTACCAGCATTTTTAACGCTCCTGCATCAAGTGTTAGTGCACCAAAAACTCTCATCCTGCAAGCCATCCATTGTTTGCGAGCTGCAATTGGCTCTTTGTTGGCAACGAGCAAAGTGCCCAATATCTGGCCTTCCAGCAGCTGAATCAAAACTTTATCTATTTTGCCATTAACTATGGCAGTATTTGTGCCAGAAAGAGAAGCAAGCCTGGCAGCCTTAAGTTTTGTAATCATTCCTCCTCGCCCCAAGCTACCTGAGCCTCCAGCTAATAAGCCTAACGTCCTATCTCTCGAGTTTCCATAAGAAATTAATTTAGCTTGAGGATTTCTTCTCGGATCTGCATCAAAAAGACCATCCTGGTCAGTAAGCACAATCAATAAATCAGCATCTATGAGATTTGCAACCATAGCAGCTAAAGTGTCATTGTCGCCAAAACAAATTTCATCTGTTGCCACCGCATCGTTCTCATTAACTATAGGCACCACTTTGAGCTTAAGTAATGATTGTAGTGTATTTCGAGCATTCAGGTAGCGCTCACGAACTGAAATATCATCATGATTTAATAAAATTTGAGCAGTAGTACGCTTATATTTCTGAAACTCAACCTCGTAAGCTTGAGCTAGCCCCATTTGGCCGACAGCAGCGGCGACCTGCAACTCATGCACCAATAAAGGGCGCTCGCTCCAGCCAAGCCTGAACATTCCCTCAGCAACAGCACCAGAAGAAACGACCACAATCTCTAACCCCCTATCAATCATTCCTGCAATCTGTTCCACCCAGGCAGCAATAGCTGACCTATCAAGCCCTTGGTCATTGGAGGTTAGCAGTGCGCTGCCAATTTTTACAACCACGCGCTTGGAATTTTTTACAGAATCCCTGCTGTTAATCATATTTTGTCCAGCTACCATTATTTAGCTACACTCCTCATGAGTCTTTATTTATCTTTTAATCTTTATGCTAAGTAACTAATTTTTTATTATTTTGAAAAATCTTTATTTAATTGCTGTATATCACTTCGATATCATCATCATCATCGTCGGTCGACTTTCTCTTCTTTTTGAGCAATTCTATTCGATCTCTAGCTTCAAATTGCATTTTCGACTGGAGTTCTCTTTCATAAGCTGCAGCTTCAGAATTCTCTTGCTCAACTTCCCAGCAGTCTTCTAGGCGATTCATTATATCCTGACACAAGACTTCAGTGCCAACGGCAGCTAAAGCAGATACATGATATACAGGACCAGTCCATTCTAACTTTTCAATAACCTCTGCGCAGCGACTAATTCTTTCATCTTCCGGCAACATATCAATCTTATTTAACACTAACCAACGCTCTCGACCCCAGAGGGTAGGGCTGAACAAATCTAATTCATTCTCTATAACATTAACATTGTTAGCTGGGCAGGATTCATCCGCTGGCAACATGTCAACCAAATGCAACAATAAACGCGTTCTGGTTAAGTGTTTTAAAAAACGGATACCCAAGCCAGCACCTTCAGCCGCGCCTTGGACCAAGCCAGGAATGTCCGCAATCACAAAACTACGATATCTTTGCGGACTCACCACCCCTAAGTTTGGCACTAGTGTCGTGAATGGGTAATCAGCAACTTTCGGTCGCGCTGCTGAAACGGCACGGATAAAAGTAGACTTACCTGCATTTGGAAGCCCCAGTAATCCAACATCAGCCAAAACCTTAAGCTCTAGCTTTAAATGTCGCAGTTCGCCCTCAGACCCTGAGGATGTTTGTCTTGGCGCACGATTAGCGCTCGACTTAAAACGAGTGTTACCTAATCCATGGTAGCCGGCCTTGGCTACCATTAATTGTTGGTTATCAGCGGTTATATCGCCGAGCACTTCTTCGGTATCTTCATCTATGATCGTCGTGCCAACAGGCACCTTTAAAATAAGATCATCGCCGCCCTTGCCAGTGCAATTTGAAGATTTTCCTGCTTGACCGCTTTCAGCATTAAAATTTCGCTGAAAGCGAAAATCAACTAACGTGTTAAGATTACTGTCGCCTTCTAAATAAACACTGCCGCCATCGCCGCCATCGCCGCCATCTGGGCCGCCTTTTTCAATAAATTTCTCACGACGAAAACTAAGGCATCCATTACCGCCTCGGCCTGCCTGAACATGGATCGTTGTTTCATCAACAAATTTCATAGTATCGAGCCACCATATATTTTAAATATTAGGGTCTTAGTCTAGCTTGAAAATAGAGTATACAGCTTCCAGAGATACGTTATAAGTTACCAAAATACAAAAAAAGCTAAGAAAGTAGCTTACGTCGCCATAAAAAAAGCCCCGCTTTTAGCGGGGCTTTAGCCTAAACAAAGAGACAGTCTAATTTGATACCTTAGGCAGTCACAATATCAACATATTTTCGATTGCTCGGCCCTCTTACTGTGAACTTTACTTCTCCGGTAGCAGTCGCAAATATTGTGTGATCTCGACCAAGCCCAGCATTATTTCCGGCATAAAATCTCGTGCCTCTCTGTCTAACAATAATACTTCCAGCAGATACTTTTTCTCCTCCAAAACGTTTAACGCCGAGACGCTTACTTTCGGAATCGCGTCCATTGCGGGTACTACCACCAGCTTTCTTGTGAGCCATGACGCTCTCCTATTTATTGATCTCGGTTTTAGCCTTGGGTTTAGCTTTAGTCTTTATTTCGCCTGCACTTATGCTAGTAATTTTAATCTCAGTGAACCACTGACGATGACCCATTTGTTTGCGGCTATGTTTACGACGATTAAATTTGATGATTTTTATTTTATCAGCACGTCCATGACTTAGCACTTCCGCTGTAACCTTTGCTCCATCAATATAAGGCGTACCAATTTTTACTTTCTCGCTGTCAGTAACCATAAGCACTTCAGCAAAATCAATTTTTTCACCTGTGGACACATCTAGTTTTTCTACACGAAGAAATTCGCCCTCTTCAACACGATGCTGTTTTCCGCCACTTTTAATTACTGCATACATACGACTTACTCCATATTCGCTTCACCAGTTCAAGCCCAAAAAACGATTTCTCTAGGCCGGTTTTACGAGCGCCTGAATTCTAAGACAAACACTACCTAACCGCAAGAATAAATTATTATGAAGATTAGCCATAATAGTTATAATAAAAAGCTAACTTGGCATAAAAATACCTCAAGCCCCAAAATTCAATCCCTTCTATTTTATGAGAAGGCTAATAAAAGTAAACAAAATCAACAGGCCATCTGCATGCTGCCATTCCATCAAGTAGTAAAATCTGAATTTGAAGAAGTCAATAATCTAATCGTTAATCGACTAGATTCTGAAGTCGAGCTAATTGAAAACATTAGTCGGTATATTATTGACGGCGGCGGAAAACGTCTCAGGCCTTTATTGGTACTTTTAAGTGCTAATAGTTGCGGGTATAAAGGTAAAGAACATATAACACTCGCAGCAATCATTGAATTCATACACACAGCCACATTACTTCATGATGATGTGGTCGACACCTCAGAACTTCGGCGCGGCCAAGCAACAGCAAACACCAAATATGGCAATGCTCCTAGCGTATTGGTTGGCGATTTCCTCTACTCAAGGGCATTTCAAATGCTTGTTGATGTTGGCAACATAGAGGTCATGGAAATTATTGCAGCTAGCACTAACATAATATCGGAAGGAGAAATTCAACAACTTATCAATGCTCGCAATCCTGACATAAGCGAAACAGAATACAAAAAAGTAATATTTAAAAAAACAGCGATACTTTTTGATGCTTCCTCAGAAATAGGCGCTTTGATAGCAAAATCTACACCCAAACAACAGGCAGCCTTAAGTAGCTATGGTCAGCATGTTGGGATGGCATTTCAATTGATGGATGACGTGCTTGATTATGATGGCGATATTAAAGATTTGGGTAAAAATATTGGCGACGATTTCGCAGAAGGTAAGACAACTTTGCCACTAATTTATGCGATGAAAAATGGCACGAAACAACAGAGTTTGATGATCCAAGAAGCAATAAAAAATGCTACTTCTGATAAATTAGATGCTATTTTTGATGTCATTAAAATCACTAGAGCGTTAGACTACACAAAGTCTTGTGCTCATACACATGCATTAAAAGCCATACAGTGCCTTGAAAATCTTCCGGACACTAAAGAAAAGAGAGCAATGACAGGGATTGCAAAATTCTCTGTTAAGCGCAGCTTTTAAGTATTTTTTATTTCCACGTATTGTTGGTTGCATGTTGCAGTCCATGTAAAATCTACATACAAATACTCCAGAAATAATTCCAAATTTTATATTTTCTGGACTTAACATATTAGATCAGATTAAATTTGCCACTGGCCGCTGGTTGATAGCTATCAACCACCTAAGTCCAAGCTTGAATAAAGTAATATGTTGCTAATATATTAGTAACACATTTAGAGGCCATACAATTAATGACAAAATTTATTCCGCAATCGCAGAACTCTTATGATTATGAAGAATTAATCTCCTGCAGCAAAGGAAAATTATTTGGCGAGGGCAATGCTCAACTTCCCGGCCATGACATGCTAATGGTAGACAGGATCACTCATATTCATTCTTCCGAGGGAAAGTACGGCAAAGGGATTATGGTTGCTGAGCTAGACATCAAACCAGATTTATGGTTTTTTGGATGTCATTTTGAGGGCGATCCAGTCATGCCTGGTTGCTTGGGTCTTGACGCTATGTGGCAGCTCACTGGGTTTTTTTTGGCATGGAAAGGCAACCAAGGCCGCGGCAGAGCTCTTGGTTCAGGGGAGGTCAAATTTGTCGGTCAAATCCTCCCATCAGCGAAGCTTATCACCTATAGAATTGACGTATCACGAATAGTTGAACGAAAATTAAAAATGGTAATCGCTGACGGTACGGTAACTGTAGATGGCCGAGATATTTATACAGCCAAAGATCTTCGAGTTGGCTTATTTGATTCAACTGACAACTTTTAATCGTTTAGATTATAATTCATTCTTAAAGCATGATGATGTCCGGATCAAAAGCCGGTCTAGGGGTAGATAATGAAACGAGTAGTGATTACCGGAATGGGTATTGTTTCCTGTTTAGGGAATGACAAAGAAACTGTCACTAAATCTTTGCGTGAATCTATTTCGGGTATAGCCTTTCAGAAAGAGTTTAAGGAAATGGGCCTGCGGTGCAATGTTGCCGCCAAACTAGATATCAATATAGAAGAACATATTGATCGCAAAGTATCTCGATTTATGGGGCCTTCGGCAGCCTATGGATATATCGCCATGGGGAAAGCAATTGCTGATGCAGTGTTATCAGAAGAGCAAGTTTCTAATATCCGCACTGGCCTGGTAATGGGTTCTGGTGGCGTTTCAGGAGAAATGTTTACAGAGACGATTGATGTCATGCGAAAGCGTGGCATCAAGCGTGCTGGCCCTTACAGGGTTACCCAGATTATGGCAAGCACTGTTTCCGCATGTCTAGCTACTCCATATAAAATAAAAGGAACCAATTACTCTATCTCATCTGCCTGCGCTACCAGTGCGCACTGTATTGGTCATGCTGTGGAATTAATACAAATGGATAAGCAAGACATGGTCTTTGCGGGCGGCGCAGAAGATATGCACTGGTCTATGGCGGGTATGTTTGATGCCATGGGCGCCCTATCAAGCAAGTACAATGATACCCCTGAGTTAGCTTCACGGGCTTATGACACAGATAGAGATGGCTTTGTGCCTGGTGTGGGTGCCGGCTGTCTAGTGGTGGAAGAGCTAGAGCATGCTTTAGCTAGGGGCGCAAAAATTTATGCCGAAATCACTGGTTATGGGGCAACTTCAGATGGCTACGATATGGTGGCGCCC
>CAWUVO010000016.1:0-3863 GCA_963925965.1 uncultured Porticoccus sp.
CCTTCTCTATGTAAAATGCTGCATTTTGATGTGGGTTTTCTCCGTAGCGCATTTCTTGGGCTTTTATGTATTGCATATTAAAAGTGCTAGGGAAGCTAAACTTTTCGTTATTAATATCGCGAGCACCAAAATGGTTGGCAATCATGCCGTCATAGGCGGCTGTATGTTCAAAGGCTTTTACCATTAGGTCATAACGAGTCTTATAGCACGTGCAGCCATTTTTGGCATTTATCTCGTCTAGTACTAAATTATAGTCTTGGGCGTTAACAATTATTGTCACATCTTTATGATTTTTTGCTGCAGATCTGACCATAGTTGGACCACCGATGTCTATGTTTTCAATTGCGGTAGACAGGCTACAGGCTGGATCAGCAATAGTGGCGCCAAAGGGATAGAGGTTGACCACCACCATATCAATTTCTAGGATTCCATATGCACTCATGACGGCTTCATCAGTACCGCGACGACCGAGTATGCCGCCATGAATTTTTGGGTGCAGTGTTTTCACCCGACCATCCATCATTTCTGGAAATTCCGTGTAGTCTGAGACCTCTCGAACCTTAATCCCATTCTCTTTAAGCAAGCGATAGGTTCCGCCAGTAGATAGAATTTCAATTTCCAGCATGCTTAGTGATTTGGCAAATTTAACTATTCCAGTTTTATCGGATACGCTTATAAGAACACGTGAAACTTTACGCAGGTCGCTCATAATATTCTCGTTCATAATTTTTATGTTGCAAACATAGTTAGCTATAGACAGATTTTAACTACAAAAGGTTATGTTGTTTAAGTTTCTTTCTTAGTGTTCCGCGGTTGAGCCCAAGCATCTCAGAAGCCTTACTTTGGTTCTGTAGAGTATGTTTTAGCGTCACCTCAAGCAACGCAGCCTCCACTTCGCTAACAACTAGATGGTATAAATCATGCGTAGTTTGATCATCCAGGTCATGAAAATATCCTTCTAATGCATATTCTACACACTTGCTTATAGATTCATGCTTATGTGCCTTTATGTCCCCATAATTTTTTTCTAACCGCATCTTTAGTGTTTTGCTGGTGCTCATGCTGCCTCATTCCACGTAATTGTTATTGCGTTAAAATTCATGCAAGCTTTGTATTTGTTGTCCGGACTCTTCTAGTTGGCAAAAATGATGCCGAAATTTCTGGCAACCAGATAAAGTATTAACATACCAACCTACGTGTTTTCGAGCAATTCTAACCCCCAAATATTCTCCATAGTGGTTATGAATGGCTTTTATATGGGAGCTGATTATACCTACTACTTCACTGTTTGTGGGTTCTTTTGGGGTTTTTCCCTGTTCAAGGTAGTAGTTAATTTTTCTAAATATCCAAGGATTTCCTTGAGCAGCACGACCGATCATAACTGCAGCTGCGCCAGTATAGTCTAGTACCTTTTTGGCATCTTGTGGCGTGCGTACATCGCCATTTGCGAAAACAGGTATTGATAAGGCCTCTACTACAGAGGCGATAGTATCAAATTCTGCATGCCCTAGAAAACGACATGCACGTGTACGACCATGGATGGCTAATGCTTGTACTCCTGCATCTTCTGCAATTAATGCAATTTTCAAAGCATTTCGGTTTTCTTTATCCCAGCCGGTGCGAATTTTTAGGGTAACAGGCACGTCTACAGCGGCAACGACAGCTTTTAGTATTAATTTAACTAGACTCTCATCTTGAAGTAATGCTGATCCAGCGGCACGTTTGCATACTTTTTTTGCCGGACAACCCATATTTATGTCGATAATTTCTGCGCCCAGCTTAACATTTTGGCGCGCTGCATCTGCCATTATTTCTGGAATGCTTCCAGCAAGCTGAATAGATCTTGGGGAGGTTTCTTGTTTATGCACCAAGCGTTGCTGGCTCTTTTTGCTGTTCCATAGGCTGGCGTCGGAGGTGATCATTTCTGCAGTAGCAAGACCTGCCCCTAGCTTTCTACAAAGATTACGAAATGGTAAATCAGTGACTCCAGCCATGGGGGCCAACATAGTTTTACCTTCCAGCGTATGAGTGCCAATTTTTATCAAATGTCGTACCCTCTTTCGGTATCAATGTTTCTTTAGGGAGAGCGATATGATACCAATTGGTTATTTTAGCCAAAAGTTTATTATACAATTATAAGAGTAGGTTAGAATTTTCAACTCCAAAGGAGTTCTTGTTGTTTTTATTAAGTCAATAACTGAGCTATAAGGCGGCTCTGACGAGCTACATGAGTTCACGTTTTTTTGCAGTCAATAAAGCCCAATTTTCCTTATATACAGGTGGGTCAAACTCGAACCATGTTAAAAAATTTTCTTGGACTTCCTTGCTTTGGTTTTCGATTATCCCTGATAAGCAAAGAAGTCCGCCAGGACTAGTCAAGGAAGCTAGGCGTGATGCCAGAGAGATAAGGGGACCAGACAATATATTGGCAATTACAATATCGGCTGGATAATTTGGGGCATCTTCTGGCAAATATACGGCGGTAAGATTTGACATCAAGCCGTTTCTTTTTGCATTTTCAGTGGTAGCCATTAATGCTTGCGGGTCTATATCTATGCAAGTAGTATTTTTAGCCCCAAGCAATAATGATGCAATAGCAAGTATTCCTGAGCCGCAACCATAGTCAATAATAGTTTTCCCTTCTAGGCTTGCAGCATTTAGCCACTGCAGACATAAAAATGTAGTGGGATGCGTTCCGGTTCCAAAAGCGAGCCCAGGATCAAGCAATAGATTAATGCTCTCTGGCTCCGGTGGTGTGATCCAGCTAGGACAAATCCATAGACGATGACCGCATTTGATAGGTTGGTAATTTTTAAGCGACTCTCTTTCCCAGTCCCTGTCTTCAAGCAGTTCCCACTGATATTCTGTTTTTTTTAATTTTAATTGTTGGTTTAAGGTACCACTTATTAGATTGGTGTTAGCTGAAGCAGCAAAAAGTCCAGTCATGCTGATGAGGTCCCATAAAGGATGCTGGCCAATTTCTGGCTCGAGTATTGCCTGATCACCGTTGTCTTCATATGAAACCGAGAGAGCTCCGGCATTTGTAAGAACTTCTTCTAGCTGTCCCGCCATAGATTTTTTGCTATTTATTGTCAGCTGAAGCCAAGGCATTATGTTTCCTGTGTGCTCTTTAAAAGAAGGATATTTTAAGTTTGGAAAATTTTTGGTTAGAGAGTAGACAGATGCACTAGTGTGAATTTTAAAAACTAGCGCTTCAACGCTAGTTTTTTCTCTAAATAATGGATGTTAACGCTTCCTTTGAGGAACCCTGGATCAGAGACCAGATCTCGTTGCAGTTCGGTGTTAGTTTTTATGCCTTCAATATGAAGCTCGTCTAGCGCGCTCGCCATTCGTAAAAGCGCAGAACTTCGATCTTGGCCGAAAGTAATTATCTTGCCTATGAGGGAGTCATAGTATGGGGGCACTGTGTATCCCGCATATATATGCGAGTCCACTCTGACCCCGTTTCCTCCAGGAGCATGATAAGAGGTAATTTTTCCGGGGCTAGGCACGAATGTAGAGGAATCTTCAGCATTTATTCGGCACTCAAAAGCATGCCCAGCAATTTTGACATCCTGTTGAGTTATGCCTAGCTTTTCTCCTCCAGCAATCCGAAGCTGTTCTTTAACAATATCTATACCAGTAACCATTTCCGTCACAGGATGTTCTACTTGAATTCGTGTATTCATTTCTATAAAAAAGAATTGCCCGTCTTCATACAAAAATTCAAATGTACCGGCCCCCCGATAACCAATTGCCAAGCAAGCATTTACACAAGACTTTAAGACATTATTCCGTGCAATATCAGGAATGTTTGGTGCGGGAGCTTCCTCTAAAACTTTTTGATGGCGGCGCTGCAAAGA
>CAWUVO010000017.1:0-9144 GCA_963925965.1 uncultured Porticoccus sp.
GGGATCGCACCCAAAACGTCCCTGAGGGAGTATGGACAAAGTGCCCAAAATGCAGTGCGCCTTTATATCGTCCAGAGCTTGAAAAAAATCTAGAAGTTTGCCCTAAGTGCGAGCACCATCTAAGGATAAGCGCAAGGCGTAGGCTTGACATATTTTTAGATAAAGAAGACCGACAGGAGCTAGCAACTGAGGTTCAGCCTATCGATCGACTTAAATTTAAAGATATTAAAAAATACAAAGATAGAATTGCTGAGTCGCAAAGGTCCACAGGGGAGGATGATGCTTTAATTGCGATAAAAGGGAGATTAAAAGGTATGCCTGTTGTGGCTATGGCTTTTGAATTTTCTTTTCATGGTGGATCTATGGGGTATGTGGTTGGAGAACGATTTACCCGTGCTGCTCATTTGGCTCTTGAAAACAACATTCCAGTGGTTTGTTTTTCTGCAACTGGCGGTGCACGGATGCAGGAGGCCTTAATTTCCCTTATGCAAATGGCAAAAACTAGCGCTGTAATAGAGAAACTCAAGAGTAATGGAATCCCATATATTTCTGTTATGACAGACCCAGTTTATGGCGGTGTTTCGGCAAGTCTTGCATTGCTTGGTGATATTAATGCGGCGGAACCAAATGCTAGAGCCGGTTTTGCTGGGCCAAATATTATTGAACAAACTATTCGCCAGAAATTACCCAAAGGATTTCAACGTGCAGAATTTTTACTCGAACATGGCGCAATTGATATGATAATACCTAGGCATAAGATGAGAGATACACTTGCCTCTTTGCTTGCTAAGCTCACATACGCAACTATAAATGATAGTGCAGATGCCACAAAAAACTCTATCTGAGTGGTTAAGTCTTCTAGAGGTAAATCATCCAACAGAAATTGAATTTGGATTAAATCGCATAGCTCGAGTTGCGCTGAAGCTAGGCTTTTCGTCTTCTGAAATAGATAAATTAGCTAATTCAAACATAAAAAAAGAGAACCATCTGCATTGCGGAGATAGCCCCGAGGTTGAGGCCAAACATCTTGTTAGTCCTGCTAAAAAAATTATTATGATTGGCGGCACTAATGGTAAAGGCTCTTGCGTTGCCATCCTTGATAGTATATTGAGAGCTGCCGGCCACAAAGTGGGCACATACACTTCACCACATCTGATCAGATACAACGAGCGAATAAGCATTAATGGCTGTCATGCAACTGATGCGGAGATTTGCTCTGCCTTTGAGCAAATAGAGCTAGCAAGAGGCTCTATTAGCTTAAGTTATTTCGAATTCTCTACTTTAGCGGCATTGCTAGTTATGGCTTCTGAAAAATTAGATTTTGCAATACTTGAAGTTGGGCTTGGGGGGAGGCTAGACGCAATCAATTTATGGACCCAAGCATGTCAATTATCACCAGCATTGCGCTTGACCATCAGGATTGGCTTGGTCATGATCTTGATGGCATAGGGGCTGAAAAAGCTGGCATAGGAAGGAAGGGGATCCCTCTGATTTATGGCGACATGCAACCTATTCAAGGAGTTCTAGATATTGCTAGTAGTCTAGGGGCTAAACTTTTAATAAACGGACAAGATTTTTTTTTCGAGCAATTTGGCGTATCAGCACCTGCATTTCTTCCAGCTGCTAGCGTGGCATGCGGCTTAAAGGCTGCAGTACTTTTAGATCCAAGTCTAAGTTCACCCTTCCTCGAAGAGGCTCTGAGTCTTGTGCAGCTAGATGGTCGCTACCAGAGATTATGTGTAGATGGTGTAAGCATTATTTTGGACGTAGCACATAACCCGCAAGCATCGGAGTTGTTATCTAAACGATTAGCTCATTCAGTAAAAGGTAGGATTGTAGCAATAGCAGGAATGATGTCAGATAAAGATATTTTGGGTATTTTAAAACCCATGATGCCGATAGTTGACACTTGGTACTTTTGCGATATGCCCGGCAACTCTAGAGCATCTAGAGCTCGCAATATTGCTTCTATATATAATGATCACTTGCAAACGGAAATCTGCAAGCAAATGCATAGCAATCACTCCAAGCCAAGAGGGAGTGTTGATGTTGGTTCAGAAAAAATTGAAGTTTTTGAGCGGGAGTCTTCAGAAAAAGCTACTAAAGAGGCCATCAGCAATGCAAAACCTACAGATACTGTAGTTATTTTTGGTTCTTTTTTTGCTGTCGGCCCTGTCCTTAATTGGTTAAAGAATATAAATTAGCTGGGCCTTTAAGTTATTATTAACTAGGAATGTTATTTATGAGGGGTACCGTAAAATCAAAAATAATGTATACCTTTGCATTGTCTGCTTTGGCGGCTATATTTGTACCATTGCTTATTGAAAGCCTCATGTCTAAAAAAGTAGATGAGACTTCTGTGATCCCGGTAAATAGTAGCATTAGCCATCTTGTTTCGATGCCGATTAGACCCAAGAATATCATACCGGCGGAGTCCGATGAAAAAATATTCCAGCCACAAAGTAGCTCAAGTCAGCGAGACAGCTCTCTTGACGACAAAACTCCATCACTGTCACATGAGGGAATTCCTTTAGCTTGGGTGCTGCAAGTCGGTAGCTTTTCGGAAAAAAAATCTGCTATAACTCTCTCTGAAAAACTTTTAGCTGATGGGTATGAGTCTTTTATCAGAGATCTGAAAGATAGCAAGAACACTATCAGTCGTGTTTTTGTAGGACCAAAAATCATAAAGCAAACGCTGATTAATGATAAAACTGTCTTGGATAAAAAATATGGTTTTGATTCGCATTTAATGTATTTTGAGCCCTGAAGTTATGCGAGAGCTCTGTTACAATTCTTTTCTGTTTAAAATCTCACTCTTACTTAATGTGTTGCAACATGGCACCTAATCATGAATTCAGCTGACTGGATAATTTTGGGATTAATAGGCATTTCTGCAATCATCAGCGCGGTCAGGGGCGTTGTAAAAGAAGTTGTGTCTCTTGTTGTATGGGTGTTAGCTGCAGTCATTGCATCTATATTCCATGATGATCTTGCCGTGTTGATGGTAAATTTAATCGATACTCCATTTTTAAGAACTTTGGTTGCCTGGGTTGTTTTATTTCTTGTCTGTCTGCTAACGGGGAGCCTTGTAAACTACTTGCTAGGAAAATTAGTTCAGGTTTCAGGTTTATCTGGTACTGACAGACTGCTAGGTATAGTCTTTGGGATTGTGCGTGCTCTAATTATCATCATGGTGTTTTTAATTCTAACCCCAAAAGTTTTTCCTGCAGCGCATGCGCAGTGGTGGATTGAATCAACTTTTATTCCGTACCTAATCCCCTATCAGGACTGGGCACAAGAATCAGGATCGCTCGCTTTAAATTTTCTAAAAAATCTGTTTTAAGTAAATTAAAGTAGATTGACTAACATCTGCAGAAAGAGGCCAGAAAATCCATGTGTGGAATTGTCGGAATTTATGGAAAAACAGACGTAAAACTCAAACTCTATGATGCTTTAACTATGCTGCAGCATCGTGGCCAAGATGCTGCAGGGATCATGACTTGTCATAATGGTCGATTCAATCAAAGAAAGGGTGTCGGGCTAGTGAAAGATGTCTTTCACTCCCGCCATATGAACGAACTGCAAGGTAATATTGGCATTGGTCATGTCCGTTACCCAACAGCTGGCAGCTCTAGCCCAGCACTTGCGCAACCCTTTTATGTAAATTCTCCGTATGGAATTTGCATGGCTCATAATGGTAATTTGACAAATACAGATGAATTGATGGCGTTACTCTTTAGTACGGATCTACGCCACATTAATACTGACTCTGATTCTGAGGCCTTGCTCAATGTGTTTGCTCATGAACTGCTTGCACAGGAAATGACGAAGCCCTCGACAGAGGACATTTTTGATGCTGTTGGGCGCGTGCATAAACGGTGTCGCGGCGCCTATGCAGTAGTAGGAATGATAGCTAATTACGGAATGGTAGCCTTTAGAGATCCTTATGGTATACGCCCTCTTATTTACGGCCAACGCGAAACAAACACAGGGATAGAGTATATGGTCGCATCTGAAAGTGTGGCTATGGATGTTTTGGGCTACACCGTTATTCGAGACCTGGATCCCGGCGAAGCTTTGTATGTTGATCAAGAAGGAGAATTGCATTTAAAGCAATGTGTTAAAAATCCTCAACTGAATCCATGTATTTTTGAGCATGTTTACTTCGCTCGACCTGATTCGATTATTGATAAGGCGTCTGTTTACCAATCTCGATTAAGGATGGGTAAGAAGCTTGCGCAAAAGATAAAAAAATTATCCATATATAAAGATATTGATGTGATTATTCCAATCCCAGATACAAGCCGTGTTTCTGCTCAAGCAATTGCTGAGGAGCTAGGAGTAAAATTTCGTGAAGGTTTTATGAAAAATCGTTATATCGGTCGAACCTTTATTATGCCGGGACAAAAGGAAAGAAAAAAATCTGTTCGTCAGAAACTAAATCCTGTGAAAGTTGAATTTGAGGGTAAAAATGTATTGCTCGTCGATGATTCTATTGTTCGCGGAACAACATCAAGAGAAATTATAGAAATGGCAAGAGATGCTGGCGCTAATAAAGTTTATATAGCATCGTCAGCCCCCCCTGTCCGTCATCCTAATGTCTACGGTATTGACATGCCGTCCGCGCAAGAGTTGATAGCCCATAATCGAACTGAAGAAGAGGTCGCCTCGCTCATTGGAGCTGATTTTTTGGTATACCAAGATCTAAATGATTTAGTGGATAGTGTCAAAGAAGGCAATCCAGATATCAAAAAGTTTGATTGCGCGGTATTTGATGGGCACTATGTTACCGGAGATATCGATCAAGCTTACCTTAAAAAATTAGATATCGAAAGAAATGATTCAGCAAAAAATGGTTCAAATAAAAATGAATTAGACCTCAACCAGTCTGTTGGTTTGCATAATTCAGGCATAGATGCATAGTAAAATTTTCATTAAACTGATCTTGTGCAAAATGGCAGATTGACTAATTTTGGAAGAAAAATAAATGAATATAGATGATGTCAATGATCCTCTTTCCGATTTTAAGTTTGACACATTAGCTATTAGGGCTGGCCATGTTAGAACACATGAAGGAGAGCACGGAGAACCTTTGTTTCTAACGTCTAGTTACGTCTTTACGGATTCCGCTGAAGCGGCTGCTAGATTTTCTGGCGAACAGCCAGGAAATGTCTATTCACGATACACAAATCCAACAGTAAGCATTCTTGAAAAAAGAATTGCCGCACTAGAGTGTGCTGAGAGAGCAGTTGCCACATCTTCTGGTATGGCGGCTATCTTGAGCACATGCATGACCTTTCTTAAGGCGGGCGACCATATTGTGTGCTCTCGCAGTGTTTTTGGGGCAACCACTGTTTTGCTAGATAAATACTTATCTCGCTTCGGAATAGAAACAACCTTTGTTTCGCTGACTGATCTTGATCAGTGGCATCAAGCCATGCGACCACAAACTAGAATGCTTTATCTGGAAACGCCTTCAAACCCGTTGTGCGATGTGGCTGATGTAGGGTCAGTTGCGGCTATTGCCCGAAAAAATAACGCATTATTAGTGGTAGATAACTGCTTCTGTACTCCTGCATTACAGCAACCATTAAAACTTGGCGCTGACTTGATTATCCACTCAGCTACAAAATACCTGGATGGCCAAGGCCGCTGTCTCGGCGGTATAGTTGCCGGCAATAAAGAACTCATAAATCAAGTTTTAACTTTTATCCGAACAGCAGGTCCTACCATCAGCCCGTTTAACGCATGGGTATTTCTTAAAGGGTTAGAAACCCTGAAGCTACGTATGCATGCTCATTCAAGCAACGCAATGGAGTTAGCGACCTGGCTTCAGGAACAACTAAAAGTAGAGAAGGTTTTTTATGCAGGTCTTGAAAGCCACCCAGGACATAAGTTGGCTTCTAGGCAACAGACTGCTTTTGGTGGTGTCTTATCATTTAAGGTTAAAGGAGGCAGAAAGGAGGCATGGAGGGCCATTGATAGCATGAAATTAATGTCATTGACTGCTAATCTTGGAGACACAAAAACAACGATAGTTCATCCAGCCACAACGACCCATGGGCGTTTAAGCTTAGAACAAAAAGAAGAGGCAGGAATCACAGATAATCTTATTCGCGTGGCTGTTGGGTTGGAAGATATTGATGATCTCAAGGAGGATCTCTTGCAAGGATTGAGCGCCCTGTAGGATTGGTTAGCAAAATATGCCAATCATTTTATGAGCATATTTTGTGCACCCTTAACAAAATCATCTTTTTTGGCATCCTCTTCGTATTCGGCGGGCGGACTGTTAATACCTTTTATGAAAGCAGGCCGTTCACTAAGCCGATTAACCCAAGAAGACAGGTTAGGGAAGTCTTCTATCTCAACTCCAGACCACTCATGAATCCTCACCCATGGCCAGCTTGAAATATCAGCTATGCTTAATTCTTCTGAAAGATATTCTCGTCCCTTTAGGTGGATATCCAACACCCCAAATAAGCGCCTTACTTCATTCTGATAGCGATCAATAGCAGGCTGGTAGGTTTCGTGCCAATATCTAAAAAATACATTTGCCTGCCCCATCATTGGCCCTATGCCCCCCATTTGAAACATCAGCCATTGCAAAACACGTGACCGCTCATCAGTATCATTAGGTAGCAGTCGACCTGTTTTTTCAGCCAAATAAATTAGAATAGCTCCGGATTCAAAAACCGTGAAATGATTATTATCATGATCGACAATAGTCGGAATTCTACCATTTGGGTTAAGCTTCAGATACTCAGGTTCTTTTTGCTGATTCTTGCTCAAACTCAACTCATTAAGATTGTAGATGAGCCCAAGTTCTTCTAACGCAATGCTAATTTTATGACCATTGGGGGTCGCTGCGGTATATAATTCAATCATAAAAATCCTCGCTGAGCCATTACATCAAATTGCGGTTATTTGGTAATCTAGGATAAGTTAGCATAGAAGGGTGAGCAAGAAATTAATTTTTACAGATATTAGACGGGTTGAGATTGGGTATGTCTGGTTATTCAGTTAAGAGTAAACTAATTGATGCAGAAAATGCATTACCGGGACGAAGTCAGAAAAAAGCCATTGATTACACTCATTGTGTTCATGGGCGTACCTTGACCCCACCTTTTCCAGATGATTTGCACGAGATTGTCTTAGGTTTAGGCTGCTTTTGGGGGGCCGAAAGAAGGTTCTGGTCTCAGCCAGGAGTATATACAACAGCCGTAGGGTATGCCGGCGGTTATACTGAAAATCCAACCTATGAAGAAGTTTGCTCTGGTTTAACTGGACATGCAGAAGTAGTAAAAGTTGTATTCGATTTCGCGCAGATAACTTTGCAAGAGGTGTTTAATATTTTTTGGGGATCGCATAATCCTACCGAAGGTATGCGACAAGGGAATGACCAAGGAACACAGTATCGTTCTGTGATTTATTGTTACACAAACGAACAACTAAATTTAGCATTAAGTAGTAAAAATTCTTATCAGGAAAACTTAAAACAGTCAGGGTATCCGGCCATAACAACAGAGATATTATCAAACACGATCTTTTATTATGCAGAAAAATATCACCAACAGTATTTAGCAAAAAATCCTAACGGATACTGCGGACTAAAGGGTACAGGAATTAAGAGCGTTTAAGCCTTTCAGGTTTATAAAAAATTAAAGCGAAACTTTTTATAAAGTACTGATATGTATGATTGTATTTTAAATATTTAGCAATATTAGTTAAAATTTTAATAAAGATGTCTTCTAGCTATAGATTTATTGGATAAAGGTCATTAAAATCGGGCTCCGACGATTGTGATCAATGATTTAAAATTATTGATCATTGTAGATTCTTGTATTAATGACAGTTAGGAAATTTTATTTTTTGACTGCTTTGGTTTATTTTTAAAGTAAATTTTTAAGAGGAATACGAGCATGAATTTTATTAAGTCACTTGGTGTATCTGTCCTAGTTTTAGGTTTAGTCGCATGTGCTGAAAAGTCAGAAGAAGCGGCTGCACCAGAAGCAGCTAAAACGACAAATGACAATATCAGCAAATTCAATACGGAAAAATTTGGTAGTTCTTCTGATCCTTCGACTGCACCAGCTCCAGCATTTGCTATTTCAAAAAATTTGAAGCCTGGCGAGTATGTTAACGAAAAAGGTGAGGTGATGAAGAATAGGGAGCTTGAGGGTGTTGTTGAAAATCCCAAGTTGCGTGAAATACCAGAAGGCATAGAGGAAGGTAGTGTAGAGCACACTATGTGGCTTCTTTCACAGGAAGAGTAATTCTTAAGATATTTTTTAACGTATAAAGTATTCAATCCCAGCGAGCTCTTAACCGCTGGGATTTTTTTTACCACCAGTTTCCTTGCTGCTTCTATAATAGTTTTACCTTTGTTCCCTCATCAGCTGGTCGGGTATTGGTTTCTAATACAATTAACGGAAAAATATTTTGAGTGATACAAGCTTTCTCTCTCTTAACCTCAATGAAGATTTAATTAAAAATATCTCTTCTTTGGGTTATGTTGAAATGACACCCATACAAGCTAAAAGCTTGCCTGATATATTGAAAGGCCTAGATCTTATCGGTCAGGGTATTACTGGTTCAGGAAAAACAGCTGCATTTTCATTGGGTCTTTTAAATAGGCTCGATGTAAAAAATTTCCGCATACAAGCAATAGTTCTTTGTCCGACTCGTGAATTGGCAGACCAGGTCGCTAACGAAATACGGAAACTTGCGCGGACAATTCACAATATTAAAGTATTGACCCTCTGTGGCGGAACGCCATTTGGCCCTCAGGTTGGCTCTTTGGAGCACGGAGCTCACATTGTTGTTGGCACGCCGGGACGAATACTTGAACATCTAAACAAGACGACCCTAAGCCTGAATAGTGTAACTATGCTAGTGCTTGATGAGGCTGACCGTATGCTAGACATGGGTTTCCAGCCCTCACTTGATGCTATAATTGATCAAATTCCAGAAAAACGTCAAACTTTACTTTTTAGTGCTACATACCCAGATGAAATTCAGTCTATTTCCTCGCGCATCATGACCAACCCAGTTGTCGTGCGAATCGCAACTTCCGAAGAAAAAAGTACCATCAAGCAGCACTTCTATAAAATAAATGATGAAGCACATCGGTTGGCGGCATTGCGA
>CAWUVO010000018.1:0-2619 GCA_963925965.1 uncultured Porticoccus sp.
CCCTCTAGCAAAAAAAGCGGTTGCTGTAGTTGAAAGCGGTGATATCGAGTTTGTTCCAAAACAATATGAAAATATGTACTTTTCATGGATGCGAGACATTCAAGACTGGTGCATATCTCGTCAACTTTGGTGGGGACACCGTATTCCCGCTTGGTATGACGACAAAGAAAATGTTTATGTTGGCCGTTCTGAACAAGAGGTGCGCGATAAAAATAATCTTGGCGATATAACACTCACACAAGATAACGATGTTTTAGACACTTGGTTTTCATCGAGTCTCTGGACTTTTGGTACTCTTGGCTGGCCAGAGACCACTGAGTTTTTAAAAAAATATCATCCCACGAGCGTCCTGGTAACTGGATTCGATATTATTTTCTTTTGGGTTGCCAGAATGATCATGATGAGCCTCTACTTCATGAATGATGTTCCGTTTAAAACGGTCTTCGTTCACGGTTTAGTGCGTGACAGTCATGGCGAAAAAATGTCTAAATCTAAAGGAAATGTGATTGATCCTATTGATCTGATTGACGGCATTGAATTAGAGTCCTTAGTCACCAAGCGCACCTCAGGGATGATGCTACCCCAGCTACGTGAAAAAGTTGACAAACAAACGCGCAAAGAATTTTCGAATGGCATAGAGGCCTATGGTACAGACGCACTTCGCTTTACCTATTACTCCTTAGCGTCAACCGGGCGAGATATTAATTTTGATGTAGGGAGAATTGCAGGTTTTCGTAATTTTTGTAACAAGATATGGAATGCTGCGCGCTATGTATTAATGAACACAGAGGATCAAGACTGCGGTCAAAGTAACCATGATAACTATGAGCTCTCCCTTCCAGACCGATGGATTATTAGCCGCCTGCAGCACGCTGAAAGCACAGTTGCAGAGGCAATTGCCAATTACAGATTTGATCTGGCCTCTCAAGCTGTTTATGAATTTATATGGAATGAATACTGTGATTGGTATCTGGAGCTATCAAAACCTGTTTTATGGGGCGATGCTGCTAATCCCCGCCTTCAGGTGGGAACTCGTCGTACGCTCATTCGAGTTTTAGAGGCCACCCTTAGAATGGCCCATCCATTTATGCCATTTATTACGGAGGAAATTTGGCAACAGATAAAAACTTTAGCAGGAGCTAAAGGCGATACTATTATGCTTCAGTCATACCCTGTTTCAGACAATGCGCTCATAGATGATGAAGCCATTATCAACATCGAATGGCTTAAAAATGTTGTGATTGGCATTCGCAACATACGCGGTGAAATGAACATACCTCCAGCTAAGATGCTAACAGTTTATTTGCGCAATGGATCAAAAGAAGATAAATGCCGCTTAGATGAAAACAGGATTTTCTTGATGAAACTGACACATCTAGAGGAAATAACATGGATTTCTCCTGGTGAAATCGCCCCAGTATCTCTAACAGCGCTAGTGGGTGCAATGGAAATTCTTGTACCAATGGCTGGATTAATTGACAAAGAAACAGAAACTATACGACTTGGTAAAGAGCTAGAGAAAATTCAAAAAGAAGCAAAAAATATAAAAGGAAAATTGAACAACGAATCATTCGTCAAAAAGGCTCCTCCAGAAATTGTCGCAAAAGAAAGAGATCGGCTGGATGAGCTAGAGACAACTTCTGCGAAACTTATACAACAGAAAGAAAATATTGTTAATCTTTGAAAAATTCATTTTTAGCCTACAAGCGAGTATTTTAAATCTATTCTGGACGCATATGCGGAAATAACAAAACATCCCGTATCGATGGAGAATCAGTTAAGAGCATCACTAAACGATCAATACCAATTCCTTCTCCAGCAGTCGGGGGTAACCCGTACTCTAGCGCTCTAATATAATCCGAATCATAGTGCATAGCCTCGTCATCTCCAGCATCTTTTTCGGCTACCTGCTGACGAAACCTTTCTGCTTGATCTTCCGGATCATTGAGCTCAGAAAAACCATTAGCTATCTCTCTTCCACCCACAAAAAATTCAAATCGATCGGTTACAAACGGATTAGTATCACTGCGACGTGCAAGAGGCGAAACCTCTGTTGGATACGCTGTAATAAAAGTGGGTTCATCCAGTAAGTGTTCTACAGTTTTTTCAAAAATCTCGATCTGCACCTTACCCAAGCCCCAAATGTCTTTTAGGGAAATGTCTAAAGCTACTGCTATTTTTCGAGCTTTAGCATCATCGCCTAGATCTTTTTTGGAAATATCAGGGTTAAATTTCAAAATGGAGTCAAAAACTGAAATTCTTTGGAATGGTTTAGAGAAGTCATAGATCTTCTCCTGAATCACCTCGCCTTCCTTATTTTTGAGCGTATTGCCAACCTTGGAGCTCCCCAGTACTGCAAAAGCTAGCTTACGCAACATATCTTCTGTCATATCCATTAAGTCAATATAGTCTGAATAAGCTTGATAAAATTCAAGCATGGTGAATTCAGGATTATGACGAGTAGACAGCCCCTCATTACGGAAATTACGATTAATCTCGTATACTCTCTCGAAGCCTCCAACTACCAATCTCTTGAGATATAATTCTGGCGCTATACGCAAATACATATCAAGATCTAAAGCATTATGGTGTGTAACAAAAGGACGAGCGGCGGCGCCA
>CAWUVO010000019.1:0-4949 GCA_963925965.1 uncultured Porticoccus sp.
CAGGTACTCATAAGATTGCATTTCCAAGAGACGACTTCTAGTTCGTCGAAATTCAAAATTAAGAGCGCCATCTTCATATAGCAACATCAAACTTACTTCGGCTGATAAAACAAGTTTTACGCTGCGATCATAAAATTCATCGACCAAATTAATAAAGCGTCTTGCTTGATCTTCATTTTTTTTGCCCATAACGGGGACATTGGAAACCAAAACAGCATGGAACTCTCGGGACAGCTCGATATAATCGTTTTGGCTGCGGGGAGTACTGCAAATGACATTAAAATCAAACCAAACTACCTCTTTGCCCAAACGACGGCATTGGATTTGACGATTCTCAACTTCGAGCTTTGCATCTACTACAACTTCGTTCAATAATGGGCAAAATACCCCAAAAGCCTTTGTTAAAACTCTGTCAGCAGCGGAGCCTAACGGAAAATGATAAAGCTCTGCCTGTTCTAAGCTACGCAAGCGATAATCTATCCCGCTGTCAACATTAATGATGTTTGTATGCTGCTTTAATAGCTCAATAGCAGGAAGAAAACGCTGTCGTTGCAACCCATTCAAATAAAGTTCATCTGGCTCAACATTAGATGTAGCGACCAAAGTTACCTGTCTAGCAAACAGCATCTCAAATAGTTTTCCTAAAAGCATCGCATCCGCAATATCAGATACAAAGAACTCGTCAAAACATATCACGCGAGTTTCATCAGCAATATTATCAGCAACTATACTTAGTGGATTTTTCTTTCCCTTGAGTGACTGGAGCTCCACATGAACCCTTCTCATAAAGCGATGAAAATGAACCCTCATTTTCCTTTCAAAAGGAAGGCTATCAAAAAAACTATCCATCAGATAGGTCTTGCCTCGCCCCACCCCCCCCCAAAAATACAGACCCTGAACTGGGCCTAGATCACCAGGAAATGCAAGCTGCTTGCGCAACTTTGCAAATAGTCCTTTTTTAGAGCTCATAAGCTCATCTTCTATCAGTCGCCTATAAAGCAACTGCAGTAAATCTACTGCAACCTCCTGGGATGGATCATAATTAAATCCATCTTGCTGAAGATCTGATAAATATCGCTGTTTCGGTGAAGGTAATATAATGTGCGTATACTCGTGTATGGATTAACTACAAATAATTTCTATTGCGCGTAAACTCTAACGAGGCGTAGCAAAATAGGCAACGAAAACTCATATATCGATAAAGAAAAAATTATCCATAATATGTTTAGCATAAAAATCATTAAAAAAATATTGCCCAGAACATCCCTACATCTTTGAGACTATGACTGTTTAAGGATAAGATGTGACAACGACACTAAATTCAATAAACTTTACGGAGATCATATCTTGCTGACTTCGACCTTAATTGTAAATTTATTATTGTTAGGCGCAGGAATTATCGCTGGCTTTTTTTTAGCAAAAGTTCTTCGTCCTGCCCAAAGAGAAAACAAAAATCAAAAAGAGCTTGCAGTTCAACTGGCAGAAACTCAAGACGATCTCAGTAATTATCAGCAAGAAGTAGCTGCGCATTTTCGCAAAACATCTGAGGTTGTATCAGACCTATCAAAAAGCTACAAAAGTGTACTTGAAAGCTTCGCTAGCGCAGCTCTTCATTTAACTACTGCTGATATCAGTCGTCAAATTATGAATTCTGCATTTGACGCAGATAAAACTATGGGCCTAGCCTCAGAAGATGATTTAAAACCGCCAAAGGATTATGCTCCAAAGGCTCCAGAGGGTATTTTAAGCGAAGAATATGGCCTAAAAGAAGATAGATCCTTAACAAATTTTCAGCACATACCATCAAATAATGAGACAGACTGCACCTTAGAAGAAGGCAATGATGATCCAACTTTAAATATCAGCTAACTAATTTCGATCGCATCTACATGCAGGATAATTCAAAAAGCTTAGTTTTTTGGCGCCAAAATTACTATCAGAAAGAAAGGATCTCTCGGTGAAAAAAATTTATCGCCTACTTAACTATCTTTTCTGGCCAGCTATCGCTGGGCTTTTCTTTGCTATTCTTATTTTTACATTTTTTCCTCAATGGATTGATGGCCAACAGCAACCTATACCTACGCTTACCCCAAAGCAAATTGAGGCCGAATCTTATCGCGTAGCGGTGAAGAAAGCTTCTCCGTCTGTAGTGAACATTTACACGCAGAAAAAACTACTCCCTGATAGCCATTTATCTACTGATCCGCTTTTTCAACGATTTTACAATGGGAGCAACCTACCAAAGCAACAAAGAATGAAATCCTCATTAGGCTCAGGTGTCCTGATGACTACTGATGGTTATGTTTTAACAAATCATCATGTTGTGGACGGTGCAGATCAGATCGTTCTTCAGCTGCAAGATGGAAGAGAAGCAACTGTTACAGTGATAGGAAAAGATCCAGAAATTGATCTTGCAGTACTAAAAATCAATCTAAACAATCTTACCCCAATCGAGCTAGCTGATACCGATAATGTACAAGTCGGGGATATAGTGCTTGCCATTGGCAATCCTTTTGGTGTGGGCCAATCTGTATCTCAGGGAATTATCAGCGCAACTCACAGAAAAGGGCTGGGCTTAAATACCTTTGAAAACTTTATCCAAACAGATGCTGCGATCAACCCAGGTAACTCAGGTGGCGCTTTGATTGACACTAAGGGCAATCTTATCGGCATTACCTCTGCGATACTAGATCGTACCGGATATGCAACGGGTATAAGTTTTGCTATACCTGCCAACACCGCCCTTGAAATATTAGAAGATATCATCAAAAACGGAAGAGTCATCAGGGGGTGGTTGGGGGTAGAAGCCATCCAACTAAGGCCAGAGGCAGCCAAGCAGCTTGATCTTGAGCCGCCATCAGGTTTAGTTATTACAGACGTCTACCAAAATAGTCCGGCATTTCTTTCTGGATTACTGCCTGGCGATGTAATTGTCCGTATAAATGATATTTGGGCAACTGACAATGATAGAAGTATGAACATAATTGCCAGCCTGTCCCCAGGGGACTCGGTAAAACTTGATGTACTGAGAGATGGAACGAGAAAAATTATAAATGCAGTAGCGGGCACTCGACCAAAGGCTGACTAGCTATCTGCTGCCCTTTAGTAAACATTTATCGATTTTATTTGTTGAGCAATGTCTTGATTACGCTTAAAAGATATTCATTTTGCTCAGGCAAGCCAATTGAAATTCTGAGGTACTGTTTCAACCTAGGCTGATCAAAGTGGCGAACCAGCACTCCTTTGTCTCTGAGATGCTTCAGCAACTCAACAGCATTTTTCTTATTGTGGGTCACAAGCAAGAAATTAGCTGTAGATGGCAAAATAAAAAATCCTAAGTCAGCCAAAGATGTCGTCAAGATTTCTCTAGATTCAATAACTTTCTGGCAAGTTTTTTCAAAATACGTCTTATCATAAAATGCAGCCACGCCCCCCACAATCGCTAAACGATCTACAGGGTAAGAATTAAAACTATTTTTTATTCGATTCAAAGCAGTTATTAAAGATGAGTTTCCTACCGCAAACCCCACCCTCAATCCTGCCAAGGAACGTGACTTAGATAAAGACTGCGTGACTAGCAAATTCCGATACTCATCAACCAAAGTGGTAGCACTTTCTCCACCAAAATCTATATAAGCCTCATCTACGACTACAACTGAATCTTTATTACTCTTCAGTAAAGTCTCGATAGCTGGTAACGATAATAATCGGCCTGTAGGTGCATTAGGGTTAGGAAAAATTATACCCCCATTAGGCTTCTGGTAGTCGCTGATACTAATAGATAGATCTTCCGTTAATGGAACTAACTCGTAAGGCACTTGATATAAACCACAATAAACCCGATAAAAGCTATAAGTAACATCAGGGAACAAAATTGGAGTCTGTTGCTTAAAGAATGCATGAAAAATATGTGCCAAAACTTCATCTGAACCGTTACCCACAAATACCTGTTCAGTCTCAACATTTAGCGTATCGGCGACTGCTTTCTTTAAAATTTCTGCATTGGGATCAGGGTACAAACGAAGCTGGCCATCTAGTTCAGAAATAATGGCATCTCGCACTTTTGGTGATGGAGGATAAGGATTTTCATTCGTATTTAACTTAATTAAATTTAGGTTTTTTGGCTGCTCGCCCGGAACATAGGGCTTCAGTCTACCTACAATGTCGCTCCAATACTTATTATTTTCCATCTTGCAGTTGTCACTCTTGATTTTTAGCCTTTTATTAGTCAAAACTCTAATCTATCTATTTTTTAATGCGGTACTCAGCAGACCGGGCATGAGCTGTCAGTGACTCACCCCTTGCTATAACAGAGGCTCTTTTGCCAAGACTTGAAGCGCTATCTTCATTGCACATGATCACTGAAGAACGTTTCTGAAAATCGTACACCCCTAAGGGTGAAGAAAATCTTGCAGTAGAGGATGTTGGCAGCACATGATTAGGTCCCGCACAATAATCGCCCAAAGCTTCTGATGTAAAACGGCCCATAAAAATAGCCCCTGCATTTCGAATTCTAGGAAGTAATCTCTCTGGGTCAGCAACCGACAGCTCCAAATGCTCAGGAGCAATCCGGTTAACCAGTATCACAGCCTCATCAAGACTCTCAACCAAAATAAAAGCGCCACGGCTTTCTAAAGAAGCTTGAATAATTGCAGCACGATCCATAGTAGGTAGCAGTTTTTCTATGCTAACTTTTACGCGGGCCAAAAAATCAGCATCATTGCTAACTAGAATTGCTTGCGCATTCTCATCATGTTCAGCCTGAGAAAAAAGATCCATAGCGATCCAATCTGGATCGGTTGCACCGTCACATATCACTAAAATTTCTGATGGTCCGGCCACCATATCTAGTCCGACATGCCCAAAAACCATGCGTTTGGCTGTGGCCACATAAATATTCCCCGGTCCAACAATTTTATCAACTTTATGGATTGTTTTTGTGCCATAAG
>CAWUVO010000020.1:0-3775 GCA_963925965.1 uncultured Porticoccus sp.
AGCCTTGCCAAGAGACAACATCTTGTTGTATGCCCCGCGCAATTTGAAAGAAAATATTGGCTGCAAGTCTTCTCGTTTTAATAGAACGCGGTTGCCAAGTCTTAAGGATAATTGCGGGGCCTCGTCTATAGGGGCTCTTACAACCAGATCATAGATTTGAGCATCCAGGATTCGTTTTACATAACTTTTAGGCATTTTTGCTCTTTATTTAATTTGAAATTTATCAATTAGACCACCTAGCGCTAATAGTAAATTTTCACTACATGCAAAGCCAGCACTGACCGACATTTTCTATCATTTCGTATCCTGATCCGTATAATAATAAATAAGCGCATCATTTGCGGCTCAACAATAAAGATCTCAACTATGATTTTAGACATGGACTTAACCACACAAGACATTCTCAAAAAAGATGTTGCGCAAGCAGCAGTTGATTACACCCTAAGCAAAACCAGCATAGACAGTATTGTTGGAATCGGTACCGGCTCTACTGCTAATTTTTTTATTGACTTGTTAGCGTTGCATAAAAATAAATTTAAAGGTGCGGTTGCTAGCTCTGAAGCTTCAGAGCGACTGCTCAGACATCACGGTATAGAGGTTTATGATTTAAATTCCGCCAATGAAGTGTCTATTTATATAGATGGTGCCGATGAAGCAAATCAATACTTAGAGCTTATAAAGGGTGGTGGCGGTGCCTTAACAAGGGAAAAAATTACTGCTGCAGTAGCGAAAGAATTTTTATGTATAGCTGATGAATCCAAATGGGTAGAGCGCTTAGGCACCTTTCCATTACCGATTGAAGTCATCCCTATGGCCAGAAGTTATGTTGCAAGGGAAATTGTCAAGCTAGGAGGGGATCCGGTTTATCGTCAAGGCACTATAACCGACAGTGGAAATGTCATTCTAGATGTTCATCACCTGCATCCAATAGCTTCAGCGTGCGCAATGGAAGAAAAAATTAACCATATTACTGGTGTTGTGACTAATGGCATTTTTGCAATAAAGCCTGCAGATATTTTACTGCTAGGCACCAAAGATGGCGTAAAAACTCTTTACCCTGTAAAAAGATAGCCCTGTTATATCGTAACTATGGCTTAAAAAATTTATTAGAGCACTTGCAATGTTGGCTCATTTAGAGCTGCAAACTGCTCTCTTAATTCCAAAATATGCTCACTCCAAAAACGAATAGTATTAAACCAAGGAAAAGCCATAGGAAAGGCAGGATCACTCCACCGTCTGGCTATCCAGGCGGTATAATTAATCATTCTCAGTGTTCTCAGAGCATCAATTAACTGAAGCTCCCGCGGATGAAAGTCAAAAAATTCATTATAGCCATCTATGACTTCTGATAACTGGGCAGCTTGCCGGTCTCTATCTCCTGATAACAGCATCCATATATCCTGAATGGCGGGAGCCATAAGCGTGTCATCAAGATCCACGAAATGGGCATTACCATCCCTCCATAAAATATTGCCTGCATGACAATCACCATGGACGCGTATATTCTGAATAGCACCGGCATTGCTGATACTTTCATCTACGGCCTGCATGATATCTCTGATGAGCGAGTCATAAGATGCTTTTAGTTCTTTTGGAATAAATTGCTCACTCACCAACATGGATGGCTCATGCCCAAAGGTATGGCTATTTAGCGTATGGCGAAAATTAAATGGTCTCAGGGCACCTATCGCATGTATTCTACCTAGTAGTTTGCCCAGCAAATATAAATTATCAAGATTGTCTAGTTCGGGACCATGTCCACCCTTTCTGGGGAAAAGAGCAAAACTAAATCCTTCATGTTGAAATAAACTGCGCCCCTTATCGTTCAATATGGGCGCCACCACTGGTAGCTCTTGTTCTGCTAACTCAAAACAAAACTGGTGTTCTTCAAGAATTTGTTCTGTGGTCCATCGATTTGGACGATAAAATTTTCCAATCAATGGAGTTTCATCTTCGATGCCAATTTGGTACACACGATTTTCATAGCTATTCAAGGGAAACAGTCGGCCATCACTGAGGTAGCCGCAACTTTCCATAGCATCAAGAATAAAATCAGGCGTCAGACTATCAAATGGGTGCGCCAATGGATCACTGTTATTAGCTGCATCCTCGTCTGGTTCTTGCACATTACCGTTAATCATTTGCACAGCTTACTGTTCTTGAGTTTTGCCAACAAAAAAATAATCAAAATAGCTAACGCCCAAGCGAAGCAGGTGGCAATATAAGGCTTTCCGGCATCAAGTGATCCAATAATAGTTAAACCAGCAACATTACCTATAATCTGCATCGTAACTATTAGCGGCGCATACCGGTGACTACAGTCTAGTTTAGCTGTCAATCCCATCGCATAGGCAGCAGCAAAATTCCAAGCCCCTCCAATAAAACAAAAGGCAACTAACATGAGTCGTTGTGGTAAATTTCCAGATAATCCTATCATCAAAACAACAACAGCAAGCCCTAAAGCTACTATTGCGGGCTTAGTATAGCTAGATTGCATATCCATTAATGCTGCAATCAAAGCCCCCAAACTACTAGCTAATGCTAACAATGCCATATGAGGGCCTGCCCCATAAGCTATAGGCTCTATGGTGCCGCGCACTATATTGCCACCAAAAAATATTAACAACACTGCAAGCAGTGCAAAGAAGACCAAGGCCTTTCTTTCATCATCAACAAAAAATTTTACTCTCCCTATTTTCAATCCTGTGGGCATCATTCGACTTAATATCACTAACACCAAACATACGCATGAAGCCGAGATTAGTGCATCATTAAAGTTGATTTTCTCAGCGTTCAGCGGAGGTAACAGATAGGCTGCAAGTGCAACTGCACCGGCTTGAAGACTCAAAATCAACGCATAACTACGGATAGGATTAAGACTTGCCCCAAGGCAGGTAATGGCTACTGCGCAACTAGTGCCAACAAAAAAACCCGCTAATCCCTGGCAGACCAATAAAAAAGTAAAGCCCGACACAAGCGTAGGTAGCGCAAAACTCATTAAGCCCATAATCCCGCTTATGCATATCAGCGATCTCCAACTCACTAGAAAAATAAATAAAGTCGACAGCGACATAGCCAGAGCAACTCCGCCCAAAAAAACCCCTCCAAGCCATAAAGGTGCTGTCTGGGTAAGCCCCAAATCTTTGGCTGCTAGCGCCAAGATTAGGGGTATATTAATCAAATATACCGTAGCGCTTAACGTGACCATTATTGCGGTCAAACGTGCGCCAATGCTATTTATATCCACATATTTTTTTTCAAAAAAAAATGACAAAATCCACCAGCCTTTAGGTTCTACCGCAAAATCATCGACGTTGTTTGTTTGGATTACATTCTTATTGCTAGCCAGAGAAATGTCCAGTTCAGTTGAAGTAAATACAACAATCAGTTCCGGTGCTGAAAAATTCTACGCACTCAATCAAGGTATTTAAAAACACTATTCCTTAGCGAAGGAGCCTCGTTTACCATATGGTGCTGTGCGCTATGTATGAGTTCAATCTCTATATTACAGAACTTCTTTCTTAGTGCTTTTAAATTATATTGCCAGTCAACAGTCTTATCATTATCCCCCTGAATAACTCTTAAGGGGTAACCGCTTGATGGATCATCTAAAAACTCTTCGATCCAAAATTTCATAGCCCCAACCCATTCTATGGGAATAAAATTGGACTGAAGTGGGTCATGGTTTGCTACAAATTGATTAAATTTTTCATTGGCTGTGTTTGCGTTATATTTTCTTTTTATTTTTTTCAAAAATAAACGTAGCAAGTGGTAT
>CAWUVO010000021.1:0-4342 GCA_963925965.1 uncultured Porticoccus sp.
AAGTTAAAGAAAGCGTTATAACTGTTTCGTAATGATAGGTTCCTGGAAATAAATCAATTAAATGGATTTTCTTAATTGTGTATTTATGCACCAATTTCTGCAAATCTCTAACCATGGTTGCCGCATTACAACTCACGTAAACTATCTGCTTAGGATTAAAAGTGTTCGCCCATTGATGTAAATCAGTGAATCCTTTTCTTGGCGGATCGACGATAAACATATCATATATTGAATATTCCGAGCGAGCCCTGAATGTCCTCAATGCGGTCTCAGAGAATAGATCTAAGTGTACAAAATTCAACTCCTCTAAGTTAACTCGGTCTGGGGCGAAATCAACCATCACTCTTTCAATTAACGGATTTTCTGTGACAGCCATATTTGAAAGATTTCCATCTCCGGAAAACAAATCTAATAATGTATTTTTTACACCTTCTAATATATTGTTATTTTTCATTTCATCGAAAACAGCAGTTTTTAGCACTTCATTCATAGCGCTATTAACTTGACTAAAACCCCCATGAGCATATGGTTTATCCCACTCAATTCCAACGCCGCTCTCAGTTAAAAATAATTCACAATGACCTTCAGTCGCATGATCCTCAGCCCAACTCTTATCATCATAAAGTCTATCAAACTCAGTCTTTAGTTCTTTGTTTAATAATAAGCATTTTGGTATTTCAACCACATTGTTTGTGGTGCCGTCCATCATACCTATATATTTATGCCGGTAATGCAGCTGTACTCGATTACGGTAACCTAGGCGTTTTTTGGCTGGGCTGACCACTATCTCAGGAATGTCGACATCAAAACGCTCCAAGTGATGTTTTAGGGCTTGTGTTTTATAGCTCAATTCACTCTTGTAGTCTGTATGCAGGTAATGGCATCCAGGACAGTTATCGAAGTGTTCACATTCTGAGCTCTTTCGATTATCGGCCGTCGTATCAAGCGCCTCTAACCGCGCAAATTTGACTCCCTTGCTTGCCTTGGTCAAAGTTGCAGTTCCTGTCTCTCCAGGCAAAGTCTTTGGAATAAAACATGGTTTTTTATCGATGATTGCAACGCCCTGGCCAAGCGGATCCATGCTATTAATCTCAAACTTAATAGCAGACTGAGTTATTTTACGTTTAAGCTTTATGTTATTCTTTTTGTATTTCAAAGGAATGCCTAATGTTAGGAGAGATGTAGGATAAATAATCTATTAAATATCTTACCATCCTTTCAATTAACCTTCCCGTATATGCTGCTATTTTCGCTATTACAGCTAGCTAAATTTGCAAGAATCTACTTAATATTTATTAAATTAAATATTATTGAGCAGATATTGTTTAAACACAGGATTTGATTTCTGTATAATGCGGCGCTGATCAGCGTCCAAGTCTTACGGAGAATTACACAATGACATTTATCGTCGGCGAAAACTGCATTAAGTGCAAATACACAGATTGCGTGGAAGTATGCCCTGTAGACTGCTTTTATGAAGGCCCTAATTTTTTAGTCATTCATCCCGATGAGTGCATCGATTGCGCGCTCTGCGAGCCAGAATGTCCTGCAGGGGCTATATTTTCTGAAGATGAGTTACCTGATGACCAGCAAGTATACCTAGAGTTAAATACTGAGCTAGCTCAAGTTTGGCCAAATATAACTGAAAGAAAGGAACCCTCAGTGGATGCTGAAGAATGGGATGGGGTTACAGGAAAGCTTCAATATCTAGAACGCTAAAATCCAACACATAAAACTGCATACTTTTAAAAATCGGTTTCATTTTAATAATTTAGCCGATTTTTATTACCCTTAAAAAAATAACTATTCGGCGCATTCAAAACAACTTAAATATATTCCTCTTGGGTCATTTAATTCTGTCATCAAAATAAGTTTTTTAGAAAGCCCTTTGAGCTTGGCCGTCAAGCTCAAAGGATTCCATTTTTCAGGAAATACGCCGACTAAAAATCCAAGATTAACCCCATCAATCTCTTGTAAAATTTTCTCACGAAAGTCTAAAGGGCGGGTCAACTTTAATATTTCATAACCATCAAGATTTGCAGATTTTGCTGCAGAGTCCAAAGATTGCGTTAAGCCGCCTAATTGATCGACTAATCCTAAATCTAGGGCTTTTCTTCCTGTCCAAACACGACCTTGTGCGATCAAATCTACTCCTTCAATGCTACTGCTCCTTGCTTCAGCAACAATGGTTAAAAATTGACTATAAGTGTGATCCACTCCTGCCTGAACAATTTGCTTTGCATGGTTAGACATAGGCCTAGATAACTGAAAGATATCAGACAAGACTGTGGTTCCTAGGCCATCACTTTGAACTCCCAGATCTTGCAAGGTATCTTCAAATGTAGGAATAATGCCAAAAACGCCAATAGAGCCAGTAATCGTAGTTGGGCTAGCCCAGACTTCACTAGCGCCCATGGCTATCCAGTATCCTCCAGAGGCTGCAACTGAGCCCATAGAAATCACTACAGGTTTTCCGAAATTCCTTAAAGATACTATCTCTTGGCGAATCACTTCTGAAGCAAAAGCACTGCCACCAGGGCTATCTATGCGTATTACTACAGCTTTTATCTTGTCGTCTTCACGAGCCTGCCTTAACAATTTAGACAAGCTTTCGCTGCCTATTAGGCCATCAGGCTGGTCGCCCTCGCTAATAACGCCTTTAGCTACAATTAAAGCGACCTGATCCATGCCAATCTTATTGCCCGAGGGTTTTGGTTGTTGCTCTATATGCTTTAGATAATTCGAAGAGTCTATATGTTGATAGCCGCCATTATCTGCTAAACCTGAAAGCGATATCAGCCGAGCCATCACCTCTTGTCTGCTCGATAACTTATCTACTAAGCCAGCGTCCAATGCTAATTTCGCAGCATTGCCCTGATGCTTTAATAATTTTTTTCCTAAATTATTAGCATAGTCATTAATGGACCCTTTGCTCAGTCCTCTTAGACCCTCCACTCTAGTGGTATAAGCATTCCAGATCTCATGGATCCATTGAGAGGTATGCTCTCGTGAAGCCTCAGACATGCTTGAGCGAGTAAATGGTTCTATCGCGTCCTTATATGTTCCTACACGAAAAACATTAACCTTAATGCGTAGTTTATCTAGAGCTTCTTTTAGATAAACAGTATATCTGCCATAGCCTTCTATTATTACTGAGCCCATGGGGTGAAGGTGTATTTCATCAGCATAACTTGCCAAATAATATTGTTCTTGAGAATAACCGTCTCCGATGGCAACAATGGGTTTGCCGCTAAATTTAAATCGCACCAAAGCTTCCCCCACTTCCTCTAATTTGCTGATGCTTCCGCTCGCAAGATAATCCAACTGCAGAACTAGGCTGGTAATACGCGGATCGGTGGCCGCATAGTCAATAGCATCAATTAACTCAAAGATTGACGTTTCAGCTGCCGTATCACTTTCATCTAGAAATTTTTTAATTGGAGAAATAAAGGTTTTTTGGTCTACCAAAATACCACTCGGAGAGATCTTTAGGGCGGCACTCTCCGGTAACAATTGGGCCCCATCATCAAAAGAAATCCCAATAAGTAAAATCATTATGAACACTATAATAAGACTTACTAGCCCTTGGGTTAAAAAAATTAATCCTTTAAATGCCTGTATTAAAGGGCCAAAAAGTCTTCTTTTGATGCTCATTCAGAATCACTCTGATACAGTGAATATTGCTTCCATCTGCTATGCATCATGGCAACGTTAAACATAACCACTAATATGGTTATCTCCATCACATCGACATAGTTAGAGCTAGGTGAAAAGAAGTTATCTACCGCTACTATGAAATATAGTAATGTTACAAAACATAATATTGAGATAGTCTTATATTTCTCTCTATATAGTCCAGGCAAAAGAATAATTAAGGGCACAAATGTAAAAACTGTCAGACTAAGAGGAATTGACCGGATGAAACTATTAACAAGCAAGGCTAAGCCGAAAAGCACCATGCTTCCCCACGTTAACTTGCGACAAATGCGTAGTTTTTTATCCAGATCAGGAATAACTTTCATACCGGTAGTATTTCCTAGTTAAGAATGAGGAGCTAGTCGTTTCGATAGTTCAGCAATTCGTTTACCCAGAGCAATACATAATTCTGATTCCTCTGGAGCAATGCCACCAAAATCTTTACCTGTTTGACAGGATGCGCCATACGGAGTTCCTCCCCTAGTAGTGCTATGGAGAGCTTTCTCGCTATACGGCAGTCCAGCCAAAATCATGCCTTGATGCATTAGAGGCAACATCATTGTCAGAAGGGTTGTTTCTTGTCCTCCATGAAGAGAGCCGGTGGAAGTAAACACGCCGGCCGGTTTTCCGATTAGATCTCCATTCA